>CAMBDR010000250.1 GCA_945864765.1 Janthinobacterium lividum
AGGCGGCGGTGATGAAATGGTCAAGCTGTTCCGTGCGGCGATGGATTCGGGCAAACATACGGTAGACCCGGTCATCACCAACTTCAAAAACAAATACGCGGTTGACTGGATGCCTTTCCTCAATCGTAAATGGACCGACGTTGCCGATACCACCGTGCCGATGGCGGAATTGAAACGCATCGCCGCCCGCATTACCGTCATTCCCGAAGCGTTTAAAGCGCACTCGCTGGTGGAACGGGTCTTGTCAGACCGTGCCGCCATGGGGCGCGGTGAAATCAATCTCGACTGGGGTATGGGCGAACATATGGCGTTTGCGACCCTGGTGGCATCCGGTTATGCGATCCGCATCACCGGGCAAGATGCCGGGCGCGGCACCTTTGTACACAGACACGCGGTCTTGCATGATCAAAATCGTGAAAACTGGGATGATGGCACTTATATTCCGCTGCAACACGTTTCTGATAAGCAGGCACCGTTCATGGTCATCGATTCGGTTTTGTCGGAAGAAGCAGTGCTGGCGTTTGAATATGGCTATTCGTCGGCTGAACCGAATACCCTGACCATTTGGGAAGCGCAGTTTGGTGACTTTGCCAATGGTGCGCAAGTGGTGATCGACCAATTTATCAGCTCAGGCGAAGTGAAGTGGGGCCGCGCTTCCGGTTTGGTGATGATGTTGCCGCATGGCTACGAAGGCCAAGGGCCGGAACACTCATCGGCGCGCCCCGAACGCTTTTTGCAACTGTGTGCCGACAACAATATGCAAGTGGTGCAACCGACCACGGCGGCACAGATTTTCCATCTGTTGCGCCGTCAAATGATCCGCATGTTCAGAAAGCCGCTGGTTATCCTCACTCCCAAATCGCTGCTGCGCTATAAGGATGCCGGCTCGCCATTAACCGAATTGGCCAAAGGCGGTTTCCATACCGTGATTGGTGAAGTCGATGACAAGGTTGATCCGAAAAAAGTCAAGCGGGTATTAGCCTGTTCGGGCCGGATTTACTACGATCTGGTGAATGCCCGCAAAGAGCGCGGTAGCCACGATATTGCGATTGTTCGGGTCGAACAACTGTATCCCTTCCCGCATAAAGCCTTCGCTGCCGAGTTGAAGAAGTTCCCGGCCTTAGCTGAAGTGGTGTGGACGCAGGATGAACCGCAAAACCAGGGGCCATGGTTCCAAATCCAACACAATATTTTTGAGGCACTGGACGAGGGGCAAAAGTTGACCTATGCCGGGCGTCCTGCCAGTGCTTCGCCTGCGGTGGGTTACTACGACAAGCATTATGCGCAACAAAAAGCTTTGTTGGATGTGGCCTTTTCCAAGCTCAAAGGTTTTGTGCTGACTAAATAAATTTATCGAATGCAATATATGTGCATTGATATGTGCATTCATAACTGAAAACGGAGAAATACATGGCAATTCTTGAAGTCAAAGTTCCGCAATTGTCGGAATCCGTCGCCGAAGCGACGATGTTAAAGTGGCATAAAAAAGTCGGCGATGCGGTGGCGCGGGATGAAAATCTGATCGATATCGAAACCGATAAAGTGGTACTCGAATTACCCGCACCCGGTGCGGGCGTGTTGACGCAAATTATCAAGGGTGATGGCACCATGGTGGTATCGGGCGAACTGATTGCCCTGATCGATACCGAAGCGAGTGCGAGTGTCGCTGCGGCAGGCGTCCCTGCGGCAGGCGTCCATGCGCCAGGCAAGTCGGCCGCCCCGGTTGCTGCTCCTGCGGCAGCCGTGATGCCGGCTGCCGCCAAGCTCGCGGCTGACAACAATATTTCGACTGATGCCATCGCGGGCACCGGGCGTGATCGGCGCATCACCAAGGGCGATGTGATTCGTGCACTGGAAACGCCCGCAGTGGCTCCGGCAGCAGCGCCCGCCGCCGCCCCGGCCAAAGCGGCCTTGCAAGTCATACCGCCACCCCCCGGGCCTGATTTGGGCGAACGCCCGGATCAACGCGTGCCCATGAGCCGTTTGCGCGCCCGGATTGCCGAGCGGCTGGTGCAATCGCAATCCACCAATGCTATTTTGACGACGTTTAACGAAGTCAATATGCAACCGGTGATTGACCTGCGCAACAAGTTTAAAGATGCCTTCGAAAAAAATCACGGCGTGAAATTGGGCTTCATGTCCTTTTTCGTGAAAGCCGCTGTGGCGGCACTGAAAAAATACCCGGTCATGAATGCCTCGGTCGATGGCAATGACATCGTCTACCACGGTTATTTTGACATCGGTATCGCGGTGGGTTCACCACGCGGTTTGGTGGTACCGATTTTGCGCAATGCCGATCAAATGTCGATTGCGGATATCGAAAAGAAAATTGGCGAATTTGGTGCCAAGGCCAAAGAAGGCAAGTTGACGCTGGAAGATTTAACCGGCGGCACTTTCTCTATTTCTAACGGCGGCACCTTCGGCTCCATGTTGTCCACGCCGATTATCAACCCGCCGCAATCGGCCATTTTGGGGGTGCATGCCACCAAAGACCGCGCGGTGGTTGAAAACGGTCAAATTGTGATCCGTCCGATGAATTACCTGGCCTTGTCTTACGATCATCGGATTATCGATGGGCGCGAGGCCGTGCTGGGTTTGGTCGCCATGAAAGATACGCTGGAAGACCCGGCCCGCTTATTGCTGGATTTGTAAAACGTCTTTCTTCTCCTCTGCCAGCTGCCATGGTGGCTGGCGGGCTTTATTCAAATTAAAATCAGCAGCACCCGTATTGGAATTTTTATGAGCAAACAATTTGATGTCGTTGTCATCGGTGCCGGCCCCGGTGGCTACGTCGCCGCGATTCGAGCGGCGCAACTGGGCTTTTCGGTGGCCTGTATTGATGAATGGAAAAATGCCAAAGGTGGCCCGGCCCCCGGCGGCACCTGTACCAATGTCGGTTGCATTCCCTCCAAAGCGTTATTGCAATCGTCGGAACACTATGATCATGCCGCGCATGCCTTCGCTGATCATGGTATTAAAGTCACTGGTTTGAGCCTGGATTTACCGCAAATGCTGGCGCGCAAAGATGTCGTGGTCAAGCAAAATAATGACGGTATTTTGTTCTTGCTGAAGAAAAACAAAATCACTTTCTTCCATGGTCGCGGCAGTTTTGCCGCCAGCACCGATCAAGGCTATCAAATTCAGGTCGGTGACGAAGTGCTCGATGCCAAACATGTGGTGGTGGCAACCGGTTCCAACGCACGCGCCTTGCCGGATGTACCCTTCGATGAAAAATTAATCTGCTCCAATACCGGTGCGCTTGGCATGGAGGGTGTGCCCAAAAAACTGGGTGTAATCGGGGCCGGTGTGATTGGTTTGGAAATGGGTAGCGTTTGGCGGCGTTTGGGCAGTGAAGTGACGGTGCTGGAAGCCTTGCCCACGTTTTTGGGTGCGGTCGATGATCAAATCGCCAAGGAAGCCAAAAAACTGTTCAGCAAACAAGGCTTGGCGATTAGTTTGGGCGTTAAAATCGGCAAAATCAGCGCTGGCAAAAAAGACGTGACGGTGGAATATGACGATGCCAAGGGCGTGGCGCAAAAAGCGGTGTTTGATCGCTTGATCGTTTCGATTGGCCGTGTGCCGAACACTATCGGTTTGGGCGCGGACAAGGTGAATTTGCAATTGGACGAGCGCGGTTTTATTGCCGTCGATGCCGATTGCCGCACCAACCTGAGCAATGTCTGGGCGGTGGGTGACGTGGTGCGCGGCCCCATGCTGGCGCACAAGGCCGAAGAAGAAGGCGTGGCCGTGGCCGAGCGCATTGCCGGGCAACATGGGCATGTGAATTTCAATACCATTCCCTGGGTGATTTACACCTCGCCCGAAATTGCCTGGGTAGGCCGCACCGAACAACAATTAAAGGCCGATGGGGTGGATTACAAAGCGGGGGTGTTTCCCTTCCTGGCCAATGGCCGGGCGCGCGCTTTGGGCGATACTTCCGGCATGGTCAAGTTTTTGGCGGATGCGAAAAGCGATGAAATTTTGGGCGTCCACATCATCGGCCCGATGGCGTCCGAATTAATCGCCGAAGCGGTGGTGGCGATGGAATTCAAGGCATCCAGTGAAGACATTGCGCGCATTTGCCATGCGCATCCATCCTTGTCGGAAGCAACCAAGGAAGCGGCTCTGGCGGTGGATAAACGAACCATTAACTTCTAATGACTGTTTATACTAACCACACTGATCACGCTGCTTATGCCAGGATGGCGCGGCGGTTTCGCTTGGCGCTGGCTGCAAGTGTCGGCGCAGTTGTCGCTATCAGCTTGGGTGGCTGTGCCAGTTTGCCGCCCGCGCAGGTGAGTGTGTCATTTGAAACCGTGTATCAAGGTGCTGAAGTCAGTGGTGCGCAATGCGTGGTGAGTAATGATGTGATGCAACAGAAATTCACCAGCCCGGCCACCTTGGTGCTGCCGGTACGTGGACAATTGCGCATCGTCTGTGACAAGCCCGGTTACCAGCATAGCGAATGGTTGCAACCTGCTTCTTTCCCCAATAGCAGCACCGGCAACGGTGTCGTCAGTATTGGCCTGGGTGGTGGTAGCGGCCATGTTGGCCTGGGGCTGGGCTTGCTATTGCCTTTGGGCGGCAATGCTGGCGGCAGTTCTGGTATCACCTACCCGGCGCGGGTGGTGGTCGAAATGCGGCTGGAACAGAGCGAACCCAAACCCAATCAATAAAGGCGCGGCTTGCCAGTCAAGCTGCGGTGAAGCACGCATGAATGTCGAACAATTCTATCAACAAGCTCTGGAAAAGCGGGGTTATTCCGCTGACGCGGCGCAATTGGCGGCCATTGCCCGCCTGCAACGCTGTTACGACGAATGGGCCGGGTATAAACATTCCCGTTCCAGCCGCATCAAGCGTTTTATTAACCGGCCAGCGGTGCCGCGTGGCGTGTATATGTGGGGCGGGGTAGGGCGCGGCAAATCGTTTTTAATGGATAGCTTTTACTCGGTCGTGCCCTTGATCCGCAAAACCCGCATCCATTTTCATGAATTCATGCGTGATGTGCATCGCCAGTTGGATGAATTAAAGCATATCGCCGACCCGCTGGATGAAGTGGCCAGGCGTGTGGCCAAAAAATATCGGCTGATTTGTTTTGACGAATTTCACGTCTCCGACATTGCCGATGCGATGATCCTCTACAACTTGCTCAAACCCTTGTTTGATCACGGGGTGTCCTTCATCATGACTTCCAACTACGCGCCCGACACGCTCTATCCGGATGGCTTGCATCGGGACCGCATGTTGCGCACTATCGAATTACTCAAAGAGCGCATGGATGTGATCAATGTCGATGCCGGTTATGATTATCGGCAACGGGCGTTGGAGCAAGTGGAATCGTATTTGACGCCCTTGAGTGGCGACACCGATCAAGCCTTGCGTGATGTCTTTGTGCGCGTGGCGGAAACCGAAGATGAAGATACCCGCATCGATATTGAAGGGCGCGAAATTCGCGCTTTGCGGCACGCTGGTGGCATTGTCTGGTTTGATTTTGCCACCCTGTGCGGTGGCCCACGTTCGCAAAACGATTTTCTGGAAATCGCCAGCCGCTTTCATACGGTGATTTTATCGAGTATTCCGGCCATGTCGGCCGCAATGTCGGCCGAAGCGCGCCGTTTTACCTGGCTAATTGATGTATTCTACGACCAACGCGTCAAATTGCTGATGTCGGCAGAGGTTGCGCCAGAGCAATTGTATACGGCGGGCAGTTTATCGAATGAATTTCATCGTACCGTGTCACGGATTGTTGAGATGCAATCACGCGAATATATGGACAGTAGCCGCCGCGAAAGCGTCGCGCGGATTGCGGATTAAAGTACAGGGTTAAATCATGAAGAGAATTATCACAAGCTGGCGCAGCAGGTTGTTGGCTGCGGCCTTGGCTTTGGGGTGGGCATCGATTGCAGCGGTTGCAGCACAAGGTGTTGATGAGGTGGATGGTTTCGCCTTACGTTATCCGGCTGGATCGATCAAATCGCTGGAACAGGCTGATCAGGCTTTGGCCGAAGCGGAAAAAACGCGTGCCGCGATCCAGACTCGTTATGCGCAGCAAGAAAGCGCTTGTTTGCCTAAGTTTTTGGTGTCGCCCTGCGTTGAAAAGGCCAAGGAATTACAGCGAATGGCCTTGGCCGCGCTGCGCCCGGTGGAAGTGGAGGCCGCGCGCTTTAAACGGCAAGCGAAAGCCGGGGAGCACGACAAAAGTTTGCTCGAACGTGCCCAGCAAGAGAAGCTGAGTATGCCGCATCATCAGCAGCAGCAAGAAGAGTTTGAAAAAAATCAGGCCAAAAGAGAAGCGGCGCGTTTGAAGTCAGAACAAGCTGCGGCCGCATCGGCGGCTGAAGATGACGCCAAAATTGCCGCCAAAATTGCCGCCAATGCAGAGCGCCAAGCCGCGCGTGAAGCCAAATTAAAGCGCTTACGTGCCAAACAAGCGGCAGAAGCACCAGCACGCGCAGCCAAAGTGGAAGCCTACAATCAGAAACAGGAAGCGGCCAAGGTTAGGCAAGCCAAGCGCGAGGCGGAATCAGCCGCATCGGGCCATGCCAGCAGTGCCAGTAGTGCTAGCAGTGCCAGCAGTGCCGCCAGTAAATGACGCAAGAATTTGATTGATGCCCGGTTCGATTTGGCTGCGT
>CAMBDR010000251.1 GCA_945864765.1 Janthinobacterium lividum
AACCGGCTGTCTCACCATCCACAAAATTGAACAAAGCCCGGCGGGTAATTGGCGCTATACGCTGGGCTACCCGAATCGGGAAGTGGAAGTGAGCCTCAACCGCAAGCTGTTACAGGCATTTTGCGAGCCAAATGGACAGAGCGAACAATATCGCCAAAATCTGGAAGATTTGCTTTACGCCAATGACCTGGCTGGCATGGAAACGCTATTCCACGCTTTTTTTGCCGGATCGCCGGACCGCAGCATCCCCTACAACTGGCACAGCAATAATAAGAGTGCGCAATACGAAGGTTATTATGCCAGCGTGTTTTACAGCTATTTCGCCGCGCTCGGGTTTGAGGTGCGGGTGGAAGATGCCACCAACCATGGGCGCATTGATATGGCGGTGATTTTACCGGATCACATTTATCTGTTTGAATTTAAGGTGGTGGAACTGCTGCCCGAGGGGCGCGCCTTGCAGCAAATCAAAACCAAAGGCTATGCCGATAAATACCGCGCTGCGGGCGTGCCGATCAGCTTGATCGGCGTCGAGTTTTCACGCGAAGCGAGAAATGTGGTGGGGTTTGAGGTTGAAGCAGGGTAAGGGCTTGAGGTACAAGCTGAACCGCCAAGTCAGCCACCGTACAATCCACCTTGAGTAAACAGGCGCACGGCACGGCCAGGTTGGAAGATTCGCACTATCGCCATCAACCTGCCTTGAAGTTCGTCCGCTCAACCCGCCGTCAATTCATCATAGGGTGGCAAATTCAATTGCGTTTCGGCCAAAGTATCATAGGCGGCCTCCAAATCGTCAGCCGCATCGCGCCAGTCTTGCAGGATTTGAAAATCTTCGGCTTCAGCTTCCCCACTTTGCAGCGCTTTTTGCATGGTTCGAATTTCAGCCGCCACCGCCTGGATGCACACAACCAAAGTTCCTGTATTGATTTCAGGCATATTCCCCCCTAATTCTTTGCCAACTCACATTGACGCACCACTGCCGCGCGCGCCATATTGTCCAAATAAGCTTTCATCATCACCAGCCCGGCTAATAACCAATTTTTATTTTATACGATTTGCCCATTACTGCTCGATAAAGATCTTGCTGCGTCTTAGCCAGCATTGGTGCCTTTTCGTGGGTTATGGGTAAATTTGATCAACAATGACCAATGGCTTCGTTTTGAAGATGCCATCCATGCAGAATACCTTGCGACGGTGGCACACGCCCACCTGCAATTTCAAGGCGCGCCGTGAGCGGATAAGTTGGGTTGCATGGTGCATTCAAAATGCAGGGCTGCCTGGCCGCCAGAAAAGACTGAAGCCCCAACACATTGCTGTGGCAGGGCTTCGGATGCTCCTTCCACACTTGGTGGATGAGACTGTGGACGATAATAGACGGATTTTTCCAGTTGCCGAACCCTGCGCTGCGCCCAAGCTCACTTGAACACCGACATAACCGCCAACACGGCCAAAATACCCAAGCCAAACACCAGCCAATTGGCGCGCCCGACACGAGCTGCGCGCCAGATCATCACCACCGCAACAACCATGATAATCGGCTGACGACTGGCCAGTGCCAGCAACAGCGCCAACAGCAATTGCATAACCCAGTGAAACCAGGGCGCGTCAGGCTTGGTCCCGGGTTGGGTAGTTAGTTTGGAAGTTGAACTGCCCGGCCTGCGTGTGGCAGCCTTGGCCGCACTGGCCGCAGCAGGGGCACTGCCGCTTTCCTGCGCCGCCGCCAGCAAGGCTTTTTGTTCGGCCTTGTCCAACAGCAGGCTTTGCTGCGTTTTTTCCAGGCTCGGTGCTGCGCTCGCTGTCGGTATCCACCAATCCGGCCAGGGCGCTTTACCTTGCGCCGCCAAACTGCGGAAATCACTATTACGGCGTGCCACACCCGGTGCGCTCACCGGGCCGGGTTCACTGCCGCCTGCACACCACTTTGCTCGTGCCGCACGCGCCCGCAGCAGCAACGGCAAACCTTTGTCCGCATCCACCATACGCACAAATTGCGCATAGCCAACCAGCGCGTCCAGTACATTCGGGTTGCCATGCCAATGCTTGCCTTCCGGCCCATCTTTTTCCACCTGAAACAAAGTAGCGCGAAAGCGTTTCAAGGTTTCGCGCTGTACCGTGGGGCGCTGGTTGACCACAATCCCGGTTACTTCCTGGTGCTGGCTGGCCCGCATCACCTGTTGCTTTTGTGGGTGCGGGGTAAAACCTTCATCGATCACAATTTGCTTGGCGCGCCACAGCAATTTACCCGCCAGTTTGGCCGCTGCCGGATCGCCGGAGAAAGTCAAATCATCGGCGTAGCGAGTGTAGGCAAACCCGAGTTTGGCGGCGCAGGCTTGCAGACGCGCATCCAGCCTGCGGCATAAAATATTGGTCAGGGCCGGGCTGGTGGGCGCGCCTTGCGGCAGCACGCGCTGGCCGGTTGCCACAAAAAAGTGTTCGCCATCCACACTCACTTGCTCAGTCGGCGCTTCGGTACACAGCAACGCCAACACCGTGGCTACTTGCTCGCTCAAACCCAGGGTGCGAAACACGCCCTTGATGCGCGCCAGGCCGATACTTGGGAAAAAGTCTTTTAAATCGAGATTAATCACTACCGCCTGCCCCACATGCGGCGCGGCATTGCTGACGATGGAGCGCCCCGCCACAAAACCATGCGCTGCCGGGTGGATGGCAGCTTTGGTCAGCAGATTATCCAGCACCCAATATTGTGAGCGCTTCAGGCGCGGCATCGGAGCCGAGATAATGCGCTCGCCACCACTCTTTTTGGCGATGGCAAAGCGGCGATAATGGCTGATGCGTGAAACGCGGCGGTGAAACGCCAGAAAGCGTAATTCGGGCAGGGCAATACCCATCGCCAGTGCCAGGTCGAGCGGGGTTTCGAGTTTGCGCAAACCATGTTGCTGCAAGCGTTGGTCATCGAATTGGGTATGGCTCAAGCCTTGCGATACCTCGGCCCCCAAATAGCCAATATCCAAACCACGCCGCATATGCCAATCCTGCGCACGTGCAAAGCGCCGTACCGCCAGCTTTTGTTTGGTTTCTTCACGCCGCTCGCGCGCTTTGGCCATGCGTTCTTTTCGCATCGCCTTGAGTGCTTCTACCGGATCGCGGATTTTATACAGTTGTTGGTTTAACGCCTGCAATTGCTGGCTTAATTCGGCTTCGCGCTTGATCAGGCTTTCCGCTAGCGTGGGTTGTTCGGCAGACCAAAACCCGAGGCGCTGCATCTCGGCCAGAATCACCGCATCTTTACTGCTGCTACGTATGCGCGCCACCAGTTGCTCACGCGTGAGCGAGGCCATGGTGGCAGGCGAATCGGGGGAGGCATTCGAAGCGGGATTCGAAGCGGATGAAGGATTCGATGATGTATGATTGGAAGCGGGATCTGCCATAAGATTACGTAACCGAAAAAAAATAAGCCTGGCGGCATAACACCCCGCAAAACCACAAGCACGGCAGGATTCTCATCGAAGAGCCTTTAGGACTGGGGCACTCCACTCGACGCCGGACGCCCCTGCTAGCGACGATGGGCTTCGCAGAAGCCGCACCGTCTCGTTGCTAGCAGGGGCGTCCGGCACAGTGAAGAGGGCACCAGTGACGCATGGGGAGAACTGAGAACGAGGATGGCGATCCACCATCCGGTTTGCAAGAGCCATCCCGCCGTGCTTGTGAGCGGAGTATATCATTGTGATTCAATATTACGCAAGGCCAGCATGTGTTCACACGGGCCTTGGTGTAACTTATTGCGTTGGTAAAAGCTACAATCGCAACGCGCTTCGACCATGCGCGCATCGCTATCGAGCCGTATCCAAACCTGGTATTGACTACTGTCATCCTTGGCGCGCCCTTCCAGCCGCACGCTGCCATCGGCTGCCGCACTGCGGTTTTTGGCGCTGATGCAGCGCAGGGCCACCAATTGCGCGGCTTTTTCTTCTTGCGGGCTGGCAAAACGCAATGTGTCCAGCGGCAAGGGTTCGCGCGATAATTCGCGCAGCAAATACAGGCCCTGGCTTAAGTCGTAAATGACGCGGCCGGCCTGGGTGTAGAGTGTGAGCACACTTTCTACCACGCTGCGCTCCAAACCGGTATCTTGCGCCAATTCATCGCTGCTGGCGCGCCAGCGCTGGCCCAGCGCGGCAAACACGCGTGCTTTGCTGTCGCTATCCACCTGCCCACGCGGTGCCAGCAAATCAAACTGGCCACTGCGCGACCAATCATTGGCGGTCCAGCCGGATAAACCGAGCGTGAGCTGCATATCCGGCAGATTGGCCACCCAAAAACTGGGCAAACCGCTGCCCATTAAATGCACGCTAAAGCTGTGCGCAATTGGAATCAAGCGCTCCAGCAATAACAAACGGCGTCGCCCCCACACCCGCACTTCAGTGGCAGCGCTGCCCTGGTATAGGGAACGGCGGCAAATCAATTCCTGATTCCATGGCTCAAAAATGGCGCGTACCGGTTGGCCCGGTTGCAGCACAAAACGAATCGAACGTGGTCCCACCCGCTCTTTCTTGCGCTTCAAGATGAACAAGAAATTATGCACATCCATCGGGTGTAAATCGAATTGGTATGCAGGCAAATTCATGGCGCTGCTCACTTGCAAAAAGCCGCGCACCCAGCTCTCCGGCACATCAATTTTTTGTTCGACAAAAGCCGGATCATCGGCCGTTTGTACCTGAAAACCACCGGGGTCGATGGCGAGGCGGGTGGTTTTATAGTCGCGAATTTTTTGAAATTCGCCGTACAGGTTTTCTGAATAATCAATATTGGTGGTGCCGCAGGCAAACTCGCCCATTTTATCGAACACATTGTGGCTGCAACTGAGTGCCGCATAGCTCGATTCGTCACGGCTGAAGCATTCAAAAAAGATGCGATCCGGGTGTACCGTAATCACCGGGTCGAGCACATACCAGGCGTCGCGGTGCGCCTGGTAGAGGTAATCGAAATACTTTTTTTGCGCTTTGTAAAACGGGGCCAGGGTTTGCGCTTTGGTTTGGCGCAGGGCATCCAGCTCTTGTTGCAGCGGGGTGATTTTTTTACGTAAGTCGCCCGCGTTTTGCATAAATTGCGCCAGCAAGCTGCCTTCTTGCTGTTGCAACCAGGCCAGGTAGGCGCTTTTGTCACGCGGCTGGTAGCGTTGGTCAGCCACCACCACATCATGCAAGGCAGAAATGGCTTCGCGAAACGGAATATGTTGATTCAACTCAGCCACAAAATGGGTCGGCGCGCGCAGGGTGTCGGGCGCGAAGCGCATGTCGGTGGCGCTGGCGCTATTGTTGACCGCGCTTTGGCCGTAATAGCGGTATTGAAATTTCATGTTGTTGCCTCCTTGCCATCGTGGCCGCACGCTGGCTGCACGCGCCCGGCCTGGCCAGGCACCGCATGGCTACGCACCGGAATTACTTGCAGTGTGGCGGGTAAATTAGGGTACTGGTTTTGAATCGCGGCCAGGCCTTGAATGTAGTGCGCTTTGTCGCCCACCGCCATGCTTGCTACCTGCCGCGCATACAGGCGCTGCACCATGGCCGCCGCCGCTTCCGAGGCCGCCGCTTGCTGGTTCAGGAAGGCCAACACCCGATTTTTGACGATGCGGCCCCGGTTGATTTGCGATAGCACGCTTAAGAAATACGGTTCCAGTTGTTGCAGATAGTCGATATTCCCGGCGGCGGCGCTTTCCAACCATGCGCTGACGAATAACTGCATTGATTGCGATGGATGTTGCGCCAGTTTCAGTAAATAGTCGGCCACATCGGCCACGTTGAAATGGGTTTGCAACATTTCCCGGCCAAAGCGTTGTACCGTGGGATTAAGGTGGTCGCACAGGCTGACCAATAATTGCGGCGTCCAGTCGCTGGTTTGACAGCGCTCGCGAAAGAATTGGCAGGCGAAGTCGAGGCTGTCATCCCAGCGGCTATCCAGCAGGCGCAAGGCGGCTTCCATTTCGGCGCGTACCCGGTCTACCCGTGCCAAATACGTTAGCCAGGCCCAGTTACGTAACACTTGCTGTGCATTACAGCCAAAGCTGGCCCAATCGGCCACGCTAAAATCGTCCGGTCCATAGTTAATGAGCAGCAATCCGGCCAGATTTTGCGCCGCTTTGCTGCGTGCCTGGCTCAAACGCATCAGCGTATCGGGGCCGGTGGCGTTGAGTGCCGCCTGCAAGGGGCCATGCAGCCAGCGCAACACATCATCATGCATGCCTTCGGCCACTTCGGTGCGGAACAGGCAATCGAGCAAGGGCTGCACCAGCATGCTGCAAAATTCGGGCGAGCTGGCAGCCAAACGGCGTAAGGCCGGGTCGATGGCGTAGCGCACTGTTGGATTGGGGTAGGTACAAAACGCGGCAAACAGCGGTGCCTGTTGCAGCAATACTCTGGCCGGCAGCGCGCCAAACAAGGCCACGCCGGCACCATGTAAATCGGCCTGTTCGGAGCGCAATAAGGCGCTTAAGATGGCACCGGGCACCATACTGACCGGCACCTCGAGTAGCAGCAGCCAATGCGCGGCCAAAACCCGCACTGGCACGGGTACGGCCTCTTGTTCCAGCAAGGCCAGCAGGCGTGGCCAGGGGGCGTGGGCGGCATGGGCGCGCAGGGTTTGTTGCAGCACGTTGTGCAGTTCGCTCAATACCGTGGC
>CAMBDR010000252.1 GCA_945864765.1 Janthinobacterium lividum
TTTGAGCGCGCACTGAAAATCGACCCCGCTTTTGATCTGATGCCCAGCGAAATCGGCCACCCGCTGTGGGGGCCAGTGTATTTGCAAGCCAAGAAAGGAAAGTAGCGCCAAAGCTGACGCAATTGCACGGCGTTTGCCGGCAAACCACAGCCTGCGCGCAGTTTGCCAAGTCGGCTTGACAAAGGTTTTTATTCTCGGTTAAATGGCTTACCTCACCAGCAAGGAGCCATATCATGCCCCAACCGAATATTCTTGTTATTTGCAATGATGAAGAGCAACACTTTGATCTCTACCTGAGTTTGTTGCCGGACACGATGCGCGGCAAGTTCCTGGCCAAATTAAAGGCACGCACCTGGTTTTTAGCGCATGGCGTGTCGTTTGATAACCACCACGGCACCTCGATCCCGTGCAGTAGCTCGCGCAGTGTGATGTGGACAGGTCGCCACGCGCCCGATACGCAGTTGGTGGACAATATGGAATTCCCCTATCAAATTTCGCTCGGGCGCTATGATGCCGGCGTCAGCGGTACGCTTGGCACCGAATATGGCCCACCCACACTGGGGCATATGTTTAAGGATTTGGGCTATTACCCGGCATACCAGGGCAAAGTGCATTTGGCGCAAGATGTGCAATTAAGCTCGGCTGACATGATGGAAGCGCGCTATGGCTTTCGCGACTGGAGCGGCACCTTGCCCGGCCCCAAGGTAAGTGACCTGGAAGGCCCGTCGATGGGCCACCTGTTAGACCCCGCCATTGCTGACAAAGCGGTGAAATGGCTGCACGATAAAGCACCCAAATTAAACCAGCCCTGGCTGTTGCTGGTCAATTTTATTAATCCGCACGATACCATGTTGGTCGATATCGACGGCAAGGGTAAAATCCAGGTCATGCAATCGATCGGCTTCCCGATTGTGGCGGGGCCGTATCGCGATTGGTGGGCACCTGTTGCGCCAGCCAATTTTACGCCGTCCCTGAGCCAGGATATTTCACCCCGGCCGCAAGCGCATGATATTTGGGCGACCATTTGTAGCGCCACCTTTGGCAATATTCCCTATGAAGGCATGTGTGAAGTCGAAATCGAAGATGGGAAGAAATTGACCGTACCCATGTGGCAAGCCTTCATCAACCATTATTTGAATTGTATCGTCGATAATGATGCGCAAATGTGGAAAGTGCTGTCAACTTTTCTGAATGATCCCGCGCTTGAAAAGGCGCGCAATAACACGATTTTGGTATGGACTGCTGACCATGGCGATATGATGATGTCGCATGGCGGTGTATCGAGCTATTACCAGGAAGGCCTGGGTCAGGCCGACCCGCAAACAGCCCATAATGTGTGGATGCCCTTGCGCCAAAAAGGCCCGTTTATTTTCCGCGAAAATTATAAAGTGCCGTTTGTGGTGGCGTCGTTGGCCAAGTCTTTGGTGCCCACCCCGCATACCCGCACGGTGGCTTTAAGTAATCATACCGATATTGTGCCCACTTTACTCAGTTGGGCGGGTGCAAAAGCGAGCTGGTATCAAACCCGTTATGGTAGTTATATCCAGCGTTTAAGCTGGCCAATCAAAACCTATTTGACGGGTAAAGATTTAAGCCCGATTGCCAAAGCGCCCGCGCAATTTACCCAGCCGCAGTGGGGCGGGCGCAACGCGCTATTGTTCACCTACGATACCTTGAATTCGCAAGATATTGAAACCGCAGCGGCCAGTGCCGACGGCAAGCCCCTGCCGCCCGCGCATTTTGAAAATCGTGCCTGCATGCGGGGTTTTTATGATGGCAAGATCAAGTATGCACGCTATTTTTCGGCCTTCAACTATGCCCAGCAAGCCAGGGTGATGAGCAATGAAAGCTATGCCAGCTTGACACAGCGAGGCACACGCGATGGCAAACCCTGGTATGGCATGGATTTACTGTTGCTCGATACCGAACATGATCCCACCGAATTACACAACGCGGTGTTGAACGCAGGAAGCCAAAACCTGCCGACGCTGGATGCCTTGAATACCCGCTTGCATGAATTGATGCATGCCGAATTGTATGATGCCGCACGGGTGCCACAAACGGTACAATTTTCGTTCGATGACAAGCCTTGGGTGTTTAAATTTTCTCCCGAATCGGGCACGCCGGGGCAAACTTTGGTCACCATTAGTGGGCCGGGTTTAATCAACCGCCCGGAAGTGTATTTTGCTGGGGTAAGGGCCTTGAATGTGACCATCAATGCCGATAAAAGCTTGAGCACATGGGTGCCCTTGGGCTGTGGCAGCGGCACCATTTCGGTGCATACCAGCAAAGGGGCACACACCTCGATTGCAGAATTTAAAGTAGTCTAGAAGTCGTTTAGCTTAAAAAGTGGCAGCAGCGCGCCTTGTGCTATTTGGCCAAGACCCGCGCTGCATCCAGCACCCGCGCTGCATCCAGTACCCCAACCAACATGCGTCTGGCTTGCCCCGGCGCATAATAATAAGCGCGCGGTTTTTCGCCGCGCCAGGCGGGGTCGATGGCAAAGCGCAACGCCTGGTTGCTGGCGCTGCCAAAGGCGTAGTTGCTGCTTTTTAAACCGATGCTTTGCAAGCGCTGTTGCAAGGCTTCGCTTTCATCGATGGAATCGGTGGTGATGGTGATGATGTTTAGTTCCGGCTGGGTCTTTTGCAGGGCCGCCAGATTTTGCATCGATTTCATGCAATACACGCAGTCCAGATCCCATAAAATCAGCCAATACGGTTTATCACCCTGTGTTTGGGCGATGGTTTGTAGGCTGTCCGGCTCAAACGGCTGAATTGTTGCTGTTTGCGGTGCGGCTGGCTGTTGTGCGGCTGCAAGCGTGCAGGTAAGCGTGAGCGCCAGCGCATGGGCGAGCCATCGCGCCGATTGCGCGGGGTGGGGCAGAAATAATGGTTTCAGCGCGACTTTCATGGCATGGCTTTCACGATCATGCCTTGTTCGGTATGCCACACCAGCAGCGCGCCATCGCCTTGCAGCAGCAAGCGCGGCTGATCCACATTGCCTCTGGCGCTGGCCACGGTGGCATGCTTTTGCCAGGTGTTGCCGCCATCGTCAGAACGCATCGCGGCGATGGTATTGGTTTTGCCGTCAAAGCTATTCCATGCGATCCATACTTTTTTATCCTTGGCGACAATGCTGGCGTGTTCGGCGCGCGGGTCGGGCAGGGCGCGCTGGCCTTCTGGTGCAGCATTGGCTTGATTGGCTTGATTGGCCAAGCGGCCATAAAATACCTTGCCTTCATTGCCCACCACAGCAAACCAAACCGCATGGCGCGCGCTAGTCGTTACCGCCAGACTCGGCCCTTGATCGGGGCATGATTCGGTTTTCCAGGCGTCCTGGGTGCTGCGGGTGAATGCGCCGGGTTTGCCGTCGGGTGTGAGTTTGATTAAAGCATGGTCGCGCTCACCCTCAAACGCCTGCCGCCAAAACAGCAAGGGCAAGCCATCGCTATCTTGTGCCATGGCAAGGCGGCAGCATTCGCAGGTGTGGTCGGCCAGTTTGATGTCGTTGCGCCAGGTTTTGCCACCGTCACCAGAAACGGAATAATAAAGGGAACTGGCGCGGTAGGCTTGCCCCGCCGCTTTGGCGTTGGCGGTGTCGCGCTGGTCGATCCAGGCGACATAAAAATTGCCATCGGCATCGGCCATCAGATTGCCAAAACGGTGCGCGATGGGTTGCCTGTCTTGCTGCAAGGTGGCGGGGGCAGACCAACTTGCACCACCGTCTGCCGAGCGGCTATAGCGCACATCACCACTAAAGTGTTTGGTATTGTTTTTGGTCCAAATCACCAACGCTTGCTGCTGTTTGCCAAAGGCGATGCGTGGGAAGTCTTGCTCCTTTGCCGCAATCGCTTCCGGCGCAGGGGTAATGCGTTGCGGCTTCGACCAGGTTTGACCAAGGTCGCCCGAGTTGCGCACAATCAAAAAAACGCCCGAAGTGCTGCTCTCGACGCTGACCACCCATAATTTGCCCTGTGCATCCAGCGCAGCAGATGACCCCAGCGCGGCGCGTTTGGCTTTGGCCGTGGTGCTGGCATGGTCATGGTTTTCGTGCGCCTGTGCCTGTGAAGTGGCAGCCATGCTCACAAGCAGGCCAAGGCCAAACACCAGGCCAAACACCGGGCCAGACACTAAGCCTGGCACCCGCCACGAGAAGATACCGCTATAACGTGCAGCAAACATGAGATAACTCCGATGCGGTAAAGTGGGTTAAGGTGACCATTAACAGGCCAGGCGACGCAAAATGGCGCGCACCGGGCTGGCATCCAGGCCGGCCAATTTTAGCGGCAGGGCAATTAATTCATAGTCGCCCGCATCTACCTGATCCAAAATAATGCCTTCCAGTATCGCCATTTTATGGCGTTTTACCGCCAAGTGGCAATCCAGCCCTTTGGATTCTTGCGGATCAAGCGAGGGCGAGTCGATGCCAATCAATTGCACCCCGTATTGCGCCAGTAAATCGATGCTGGCCGGGTCGATAAAGGGAAAATCGGCATCCCATTGCTGTTGCGGCACGCTGCGGTATGTGCGCAGCAAGACGCGCGGCGGCGTACCCGCCAAGTGCGCGGCCAAATGCTCGGGCAAGACGCGCGCGACGCCAATGCAATCAATCACGCGGCAGGGGCCAAGATAGGGTTCCAGGCCCACTTCATCGATATTCAAACCATCGCGGCTGAAGTGGGAAGGTGCATCGCAATGCGCCCCGGTGTGGGTGGAGAGCGTGATTTTACTCACCCGCACCGGGCAACCATCGGCAATTTGCCAGGTGGTCTCAGCGCTATATTCGCTGTCACCCGGCCATACTGGTATGCCGTGGCGGATGGATGGGCTGATATCCCATAAGGTTTTGGCTTGACTGGTCATGATTGGCGCGAATTGGCTGATTTAGTGTGAGGTGGTGTGATGTCGTGTGATGGTTAAAAGTTTGCGCTTAGCGTGCCGGTAGCGTCACTTCAAGTAATTCCAGCCCCGGTTCCGGGCGCAAGCTAAATTCCGTGCCCGTTGGTAACACGCAACTGTCCCCCGTCAATAAATGAAATTTGCCCAAAGTCGGGCTATCCAGATGCAAGCTGCCTGCCAGCACAAACCAAAACATGAATTCGCCCTGGTGGCTATCGGCAACGGTGGCATACGTGCTGTGGCGGTCGGGTCGTACCACTTGCACCCCGGCCAGGCTGTCGGTGGCGGCGGCAATGCCAATATCGCGCACTTCAAAGCCGGGCAAACGCCAACCCTGCCAAGGGGCTTGGGCCGCATGGTGGCGCACAAAGCGTTGGTTGGAAAAGCGCCGGTTGGGCACCAAGCCTGGCGTGGGTAGCTTAAGCTTGTGGTCGGCAATGGTTTCATGAATCGCAGGGCAACCGACTTCAATCACTTCCATGCCTTCTGATGCTTCCAATACCCGGTGCCGAATTTCCGGTGGTTGTAGCACGCAATCGCCCGCCTGCAACAAAAACGGCGAACCCTGATCTTCATACACCACCCGCACCCAGCCGGTTTTGCAAAAAATCATTTGAAACCGCACTTTATGAAAATGCACATAATCCGCAACTGGGCCGCCACGCGGCACCCGGATTTGCGAGGCCACAAACGCCCCGCCCAAGCGGCCCGGCAATAAATCGCGGTATTCCAGGCCGGCCCGCCCCACATGCCAGGCATCCAGGCCGGTGTTGCGGCACAGTACAACTTTTTGCTCCGTCGGTGGTACTACCATATTGCTTTGCTGCTCTTGCCAATAAATACGGATACCACCCGGTGCCACCAAGGGTTGGGGCAACTTGGCTGAAAATTCGGCTGGCCAGGCATGGGTATCGCACAGTAAATATAAGCTGGGCGGCTGGGCCATGCTTTGCGGATCGGCTGTTGCAGCGGCTTCTTGCACCAGCCGCAAACTGAGGCCATGGCCGGAAATGACCGCCGTGTCAGGGGCATCCGCCGGAAAAATAAGATCGACCCGAAACCCGAGTTTGCTCAGAAAAAAATCCAGCGTGGCGGCCAAATCAGGGCAGGGCAGGCACACCTGAGCAGCTTTAATACCAGCAATAGCCGGGAGAGTTGGCGGGGTGGATTGAACAGGGCTCATGATAGGGGCGAGATGTGGGCGAGATGTGGGCGAGATGTGGGCGTTCTGACACAAGTTAAAAAGTGCGCTAAAAGCGCTTTGCAGGCGAAAAAATGCTGCCGGGGCTAAAGTGTAGCAGCAAATTCAGGGAATCTTGTCTTTTTAATGCAGAACTTGCGCGGACGAATCAGATTGCAGATTACAATAGTCGTTTGTAGACCATTATTGCGGAGTTTAGAACCATGACACCATCCACAGCCGAGCTCGTCATTACCCCGTCTGACCATTGCTTACCGGAAGCCGACCGCCTGGCGCGTTTGGAGGCCCCCGGGTTTGGACGCTTTTTCACCGATCATATGGTCGTGGTGCCGTAGAAAGATGGTGCCTGGCAACAGGGGGAACTCAAGGCCTATGGCCCCTTGAGTCTCGATCCTTCGGCTTCGGTATTGCATTACGGACAAGCTATTTTTGAAGGCTTTAAAGCCTTTGCCCAGCCCGATGGCGGGGTCAAATGTTTCCGCCCGGAAGCCAATGGCGAGCGCTTTAACCGCAGTGC
>CAMBDR010000253.1 GCA_945864765.1 Janthinobacterium lividum
AAGTAAAAGTCGGCGGGGTAAAAGCGCCAGGGGATTTTTATGGTTTGTTTGCGAGCGCTTTGGCAATGGTATTGAGTTTGCTCAACGCCGCTTCAAAGTTATATTGACTGATCATCTCACTCAATTGCTGATACGCCAGTGCTTGTCCAGCGTTACGCAACGAATCTGCCATATTGGCCAGCATTTTGGCGCTGCGCGAGTCGTCGTGGGCCAGCATCGCCGCAAGCTCTTGCAGTTGTTGCGCCAATACCGGGCGATCGACGGCACTGAGTTTGGCTGGCGCATGCGCAATCACATCCGACTCCCCCACGGCCTCTATAATTTGCCCGACCAGAAGCTTGAGTTCCTGCTCCATGCTATCGAGTGTGGGCGCGATTGCCGACTGGTTATTTTGCTTGAATGCTGTTTCAAGTAGCGCCGCCAGTTCAAATAATTGCGCTGCGCCAATATTACCGGCCAAACCCTTGGTACTATGCGCTTCCAGCCTTGCGCTTGAAAGGTCATCCGAGGCCATCGCGACCCGAATGCGCTGTGCCGTGTCGGCCTGGGTTTCGGCGAAGCGACGCAGCAATTTGCGCATTAATTTGAGGTTGCCCCCCATATGGCGCAGCGCCAACGGTATATCGAGCCGGGGAATAATGGGCAATTCGTCATCGCGCCTGGCCACAAGCGGCGGGGGTGGCGGGGGCAGGGCCGGGCTGACTTTCACGGCATCGGGTTTGGGGGCAATCCAACGCGCCAGCACCGTGAACAATTGATTGATATTGATCGGTTTGCCAATATGGTCGTTCATGCCCGCCGCCACGCATAATTCTTTGTCGCCACTCATGGTGTTGGCGGTCATCGCCAAAATGGGCAACTTGTGGCCCCTGGTACGAATTTTTCGGGTCGCTTCAAAGCCATCCATCACCGGCATTTGGCAATCCATTAACACGCCATCGTAGTTGTTTTTAGCAACCAGGGCAATCGCATCCGCGCCATTGTTGGCCAAGTCAACCCGTATTCCTGCGCTTTGCAAGACTTCCAGCGCCAGTTCCTGATTCACCGGGTTGTCTTCCACCAAAAGCAACCATGCCCCGCGCAGGCTTTGTTCGGCTTCCTGGCTGGCAACCCAACGCGGCTGCTTGTGTCCATGCTTGACCACGGCTTTACCCACGGCCGAAAAAACCGCATCCAGTAGCAGAGATGGGCTGAGCGGTTTCTTTAACATGCCATCAATTCGGATGCCATTGGCTTGTTCCAACAAGTCTGAATGGCTGTGTGCTGGCACCATGACAAAGATGGGGAGCGTATCCAGCGCCGGGTTCTGGCGTATTTTCCGAATGGTGGCCAAACCATCCTGGTCAGGCATCAACCAATCGATTAGCATCAGACCAAAGGCTTGGCCAGCATCATGCGCCGTTTGCAAAGCACTCTGCGCTTGTTCGCCGCTGGCAACAAAGTGCGCGTCTAAATGTTGCGCGCTGAGCATGCCCCGAATGACTTCGCCAGCACGGGCATTGTCATCAACCACAAGTATGCGTAGCTTGCTTATATCCGGGTCGGGCGTGAAAGGTGGGCGTTGTTGCTGCTGTAAGCCAAATTGGGCGGTAAACGAAAACGTACTGCCGACCCCCGGCTCACTGTTAACAAAAATCTCACCCTGCATTAATTCAACCAGATGTTTGCAAATCGACAGGCCCAAACCCGTGCCGCCATATTTGCGGGTCGTGGAGGCATCGGCTTGCGCAAAAGCGGCGAATAGTTTTTCGCGCTGCGTTTCGCTCAGGCCCATCCCGGTATCGGTGATGTCAAAGTGCAAGCCAATCGACGCGCTGTTGTTGCTGGTGAAGGGATAGATACTGAGCGTGACTTCGCCGCGTTCGGTAAATTTTATCGCGTTGCCGACCAAATTCAGCAAAACCTGGCCCAGCCGCATGCTGTCGCCAATCAATGCCGTTGGCATCGCCGGGTCGATGTCAAACAGCAGTTCCAAGCCTTTTTCCTGGGCTTTAATGGACACAATATCGGCCAAACTTTCGAGCACCTCTTCGAGCAAAAAATCAGTCGTTTCAAACTGCATTTTGCCGGCTTCGATTTTGGAAAAATCAAGAATGTCGTTGATGATGCCCAATAAATTTTGTGCAGCGCTATCCACTCTCTCAATATAGTAACGCTGCTTGGGATTGAGCTCGGTTTTTAATGCCAAATGCGACATGCCGATGATGGCATTCATCGGAGTGCGAATTTCGTGGCTCATATTGGCCAAAAAGTTGGATTTCATGCGCGTGGCATCTTCTGCCAACTCCTTGGCGTTGCGCATTGCCAGCGCCGCCTGTTTGCGTTCGGTGATATCAATCATCCAGCCCAGAATGCCGGGTTGACCTTCATAATCGATGGGCAAATAACTGACCAACAAGTCAAGCGCCTGATTGTGTGAGGAATGCATACGCAGTTCCATATCGGTGATACGGCCCCGGGTTTTGAGTTCCTGAATGATTTTGGCGCGCTCTTCCGGTTGCGCCAATACCCCGGATGAGGGGTCGCCGGGTTTCACATCCAGTAATTCGGTGATGCGTGGATTGGTAAAGCGTATCGTGCCGCCAGCACTGATGGCCACACCAACCGGGGCGGTATCGAGGATATATTGCAAGCGTTTGGCCTGGTCATTGAGGGTTTTGATCAAGGCATTGAGGGTTAAACCAATCAAGGACGCATTGGATAAAGTGATGGCCAGTAACCCTATCCATAAATACCAAACAAAATATTTGATCTTGATCGTGCTACTCATGTCGCCGGGGGTCATCAACATGGCACTGGTATCATCAACAATGCGCATCGTAAACAGAACGGCTGCCGAGAGAAACGGCCAAAGTAATACCCAACGTGTCAGGCGGCTAAAATTCTTGGTCATGGTCTGGTTCGACTCATTAAAAGCCAGTAAGGCAAACCAGGCTGAGGTGGCGAGAATCGCAACCCCTAACACATTTTGCAAGTGCAGTAAGTAACTGATAATACTAATCAGGCTCAGTACCGCGATCATGACCAGATAGCGACGGGCAGACGTATGGCCCAAACCATGTAGCTCGCGTAAGCCGGCCCGAAACTGGATAACGGAGCACATGATCATCACATCGGTCATATTCACCGAGCGAAACGATTCAATGAAGCTGACCCCGGCCGGGCGCAATAAAGCGGCGGCATAACCGACCACGATGAGCAAGTTGCCGACGCAAAAATGCATGGTTGCGGCACGTGAGATTTTCAGGTTCCAGCCCATCATGGCCCAGCCCATCAGCGTGAGCACGCAAAATAGCACGATCACACGGGCGATGATTTCTGGTTCCAGGATATCGGCGGTCATTCATTCATCCTCAGACGGATTGGACGGGGCCGAGGTGGCTGGCATGGCTGGTGTTACTGGTGTGCAGGGCAGGCTGACTGACAAGGTGGTACAGTGGTTTTCGTCCGAGGTTTGCATCGAAATGTCGCCGCCCTGGGTTTGGGCGATCAGGCGCGCCGAGAAGGTGCCCAGCCCGGTGCCGCTTTGTTTGCCAGCGGTACTGAATTTCTCGAAAAAGCGCTCACGCACTTCGCTTGGTACGACGCCGTCATTGGTGATGTGAATATGGATTTTGTCATCGTCGAGCTGCAACACAATTTGAACCACCGTGTTTTTCCTGGCCGCTTCCAGGGCGTTTTTCAGCAAATTACCAAACATCGAATAGCATAACAATTCATCGCCCAGAATCAGCGGAATGGTCGGCATGGGTGCCGTGTCGTGGGATGGATTGAAAAATTCCACGCGTTGCTTTCTGGATGCGATTTCGGGCGCTTTTTCTTTGATGATGCGCTGCAACAGCTTGATCAGATCGACTTCAACCGGATGAAATGCATAACTACCCCTTTCCATTTTGTACAAATCGAGCGACAGGTTGACCATATTTAAGGCGCTATAGGCCGATTGTTCGATATAGCCAATAATGTCTTTGTGCTCATCACTGAGCCGTGCCTCGTCTTGTAGAATGGCCGTGAAACCAATAATGCAGGCAATCGGATTTTTCAGATCATGTTGCGCGATACGTTCCACTTCTTCGCGTAACTTCAGGTTTTCTTCGAGCACCGCGTTTTGTGCCAGCACCATGGCCTCGCTTTGTTTTAATTTATCAAATGAGCGCAATAATTTGATGTGGGTGGCAATGCGCGCCAGCAAAATGGGAGGATCGGCGGGCTTGGTAATAAAATCAACTGCGCCGACTTCAAAGCCTTTGGCCAAATCCACCGACTCGGTCATGGTGGATAAAAATATGACCGGAATGTCGGCACTGGCGGGATTCATTTTGATCTCCTGGCAAACCTGGAAACCATCCATTTCCGGCATCATCACATCCAACAGGATCAAATCGGGCAACTTGCCCACGCCCAACACCTTTAAAGCCCGTTCACCGCTATTGGCCACCCGCACCACGTAGTCATTGCTTAATAGTTCAACCAGGATATCGAGGTTGTCGTTTATGTCATCAACCACCAATAGTGTTGGCCTATCGGTAATTTGATCAGGCAGATTATTTGCTTTGAGCAAGGCGTTGTAGCTGGGGCTGGCTATGCTGCTATTTGCCGGCAAGCGAACGGCGGGTATCAGGGGCGCAGGGGGGGCGGGGCGCGCTGCCAGTTGTTCGATCATGGTTTTAATTTTGTTTTCAAGCATCTCCATATTGAATGGCTTGACCACGTATTGCGCGCCAGCGGCTTCAATCGCGGCTTGCTCGGTTTCGGCTGCCATCATCAACACCGGGATGCTTGCCAGATGCGTGCGGGTGCGAATTTTTTGTAGCAATTCCTGGCCGGACATACCGAACATTTTCCAGTCGGACAAGACAATATCCACCGTTTGGCTTTGCAGCAGATGCCATGCGTCAGCGCCATTGCTGGCCTGCAGAATATTTTTCATGCCCAGTTGTTTGAGGATATTGCTCAGAATGCGGCGCATACCCTCCATATTGCCTACTACTAAGAAAGTGGTGTCGTAGTTCATGTTTGCCCTGGTAATTCAAGAAAAATGGCCTGCCTTGGTGAAAGTATCCATGAATTAAAGCGTTATCACAAGAGAGTATTGCCAAAAATGCGTTTGTGATAGCGTTGCGTGGGACTATTTGTGGTTTGTGCCAAATTAGTGGCCGCTTGCATCAGATTTGACGGCCAGAGCGTTGTTGAAATGGTGCAGCCAAGTGTGCTTTGAACTAATCCGGTGATTTGGCTATTGTCGCGCCAGATGGTTTTGCTTATACTAAATCAGCCTTGATTTTACTGCCCAAAAAGCGGATAAAAATCAAGCCAACATGATCATGTGAACAGCCAAAATTATACAACGTAGCAACTATTTTTTGAGGATAATGATGACAACAACAACCGCCCCTATGGAAGCACCGACGCTTGCGCGTTATGCCAAGTGCATTGAAGTTTCCAAGCGCATTAACTGGAATATTGATAAAGATATTATCCGTGAACGCCGCTTTGATTTCAGCAAAAAATTTCTACCCGATGGTTTGTCGCAGGTCAACCGTATCGATTTCCTCACCGATGATGAACGTCGTTTGCTCAGCCAGGTGCAAGGCCGCACCTACGCCAATATGTTTGGCTTGGTGGAGCGCTTTATTGCCACAAAAATGTTGGAAGTGAGCCGCGACCATTGTTTTGGTGAGCAAGTGGCGCTGGAAGCGATTGTACGCTTTGTTGATGAAGAACTAAAACATCAGGAGTTATTCCGCCGCATTGAATTATTGGTGGCCGAGGGCATGCCCGAGGGCTATAGTTTTGCATTTCAGCCCAACGATGTGGCACGCGCCGTGTTGGGTGCTTCTACCTGGGCGGTGTTGGCGTTAACCTGCCATCTGGAGTTATTTACCCAGGCGCACTATAAGCAAAGCATTGCGTCGGATGATCAATTGTCCGAATTATATAAAGATGTGTTCTTGTTCCACTGGCGTGAAGAATCGCAACATGCGATTTTGGATGAGTTGGAATGGCAGCGCGAAGACGCCAAGCTGGACGCAGCGGCGCGCGATACCGGGGTTAATGATTTGATCGGTCTGGTGGGCGCAGTGGATGGTATTTTGCAAGGCCAGTCGGTGGCGGATGTCGATTACTTTATCCGCATTGCCGGGCGCGAATTTAGCGCCGATCAACGTGCCAGCATGAACGAAGCATTATTGAAGGCCTATCGCTGGCAGTACATTGTTTCAGGCGTGCAAGATCCGCATTTCAGTAAGTTGCTGGGCGAAATGATTACGCCTGCGCAGTTGCTGCGCATTCAAACGGCTTTGGGGCCGCTGATGCAATAAAGTACCAGCTTTTGTGGGCACGGGGTGCCCACCCTCCTTTTCTGCTTTTTCAAGATGTTTAGAATGAATTTTTTATCAAATGTAGATAACTTAAATAACAACACATATTGGAATCGCGCTTAAGCAACTTGAATGCAAACATCAAAGGACAAACCCATGACCAGCGCAACGGATTTCATCATTTCACTTATGAAAAAAGGCGGCAATCGCCTGCTCAAACTGTACTTTCCGCGTGACGACGGCCCCAGCGCTGGCCTTTTGATCAATGA
>CAMBDR010000254.1 GCA_945864765.1 Janthinobacterium lividum
CCCTGCCAAACCAACCAAACCAGCAAAACCAGCAACACCAGCAAAACAGCATCAATTCCGGGCCATGTGGCCTACAATTGCTGCAAGATATCTGGTTTATGGAAAAGCTGGTGAATTTTGACTGTGAAGTGATTCCGGAGCGACGCAGGCATGCCAGAGGTTCCGGCGCGTTTGGCAGCTTCACCGTAACCAGGGATATCAGCAAATATAGCCGATCCAAAATTTTCTTTTTACGCCATACAGGCCAAGGCGGGCCACACCCGGAATGCGCATTGCAGGTACGAATCATCGCCGGGGCTGATCCGGACAAAGTATCCGGCAATCCCTTCGAAATCAGGCAGATGGGGCCGCATCGCGATGCGAAACACGATCCGGCTGCGGCCAGTGGGCTCGTGGTTCCGATGAATCAACCGCTACTATATGAACAAATCGCCCGCTCGCTGATGGGCGCACCCCAATCGATTCAAATGCGCCATATCAGCAATTGCATGAAGGCCAATACAACCTGGGGCATGGGCGTGGCGCGGGCGCTGGGGGTTTGTTTGAGCCGAGTGGAATTGCGCTCACCTTAAGGCATTATCCCGACAAAACGCCACCAATTGCTGCAATACCGCTTGCACCGCCTGATGGCTGGCCAGCACGCCACCCAAGGCGTTCTCGCTGCTGGTGGCGACCCGGCTATCGAGTTCGCGCCAGGCCAGTACCTGATGCCGGGTGTTATCGAGCAACACCACCCGCAGCGTTAAATGCAATTGACTGGGCTGGCTCAAAAATTCTTGCTGCAAACGCAGTAATTGCACATCGAGCACCAAATCGGCGCGCGCACTGGCAGGGCCGGACAGCACGGCGGCGAAAATGCCGCTTGCGCCCAGGCTTTCGGTAATGCGCGGCAATAGCATGCGGGCCGGGGTGTCGATCCATTCACTATGGGCAAAATATTCCAACTGGTGCGGCTGGCGCAGATAAATCATATGGTTGCTGTCAAAGCCGACGGTTTCATGGGGCATGCTCACCAGTAGCGTGCGCGTACCTGTGCTGGCAGGCCGGGCTGGCAGATTTGGCATGGCAGAGACAGGCGAGAGCGTCGGCACAGTCGGCCCGCTCAGGCTATCGAGCGAATAGCGTTTAGGCTGTTCGATTTTGACCGGAGACAGTACCGAGGAACAGCCGGCCACACTCAGTGCCAGCACGCACGCCAACACGCACATCGGTACGCCCCCCGATACGCACGCTGGTACGCACGCCGCCAGGCGTTGGCTCAGTGTACGGTAGCGCTTGCTTTGCAAAAATTGGCTCATGGTGTATCCGTTTCTCCCGGCCCGGCCGGAATCGGTTGTTGGCCGCGCAGCAAGCTGCTCGGGTTATGTTCGGTATTGGCGGAAACCCGCCGTAGCGATGCCGCCAGCACGCTCATCTCTGCCAGCAAGCGTTCCAGTTGCGGCAGGGTCTGGTTGTTGAATTGGTCTACCCCCGCATCCAGTCCGGCCACGGTTTTGCCTGCGGCAGTGGCGCTGATGGCGGCTTGATCGGCCATGTGTTTCACCGCATCGCTGCCGGCGTTAATTTTCGCCATGGTGGTATCGATTTGGGCATTGATACGAGCACTGGCCTTGGCGCTGTTGGCGCTGGTGATGGCGGCGTTTTGCACGGTACTGGCCAGTTCGCCTTTTTGCGCGGCCAAAGTTTGCATGACGGCGCTGGTATCGGCCAAAATCCGCCCCAGCGCGGCGCGGTTTTCGCTGTTGACCATGGCATTGATATTGGCAGCGGTGCGATCCAGATTGGCCAACACCCCGGTCAAAACATTTTCCAGTCGCGCACTGAGCGAAGGTTTGGTGCGAATCTGCGGCATGCCCTGCCCGGCCTTGGCCAGTAGCAAGGCGGCGTTGGGGCTACCGCCGGTGAGTTCAATATAGGCGATGCCGGTCAAGCCCTGAGTTTTTAACACCGCCTCGGTATCGGTTTTGACTGGCGTGCCATGTAAAATGGAAAATTGCAGTCTGACCTGTTGCGGGTTGTGCGGGTCCAGCCGGATATCGCTCACCTTACCCACATCCACCCCCAGGTATTTTACCGGGGCGGCCAAATTCAAGCCGGCTACCGATTCATCGACCAGCGCCAGATAGGTATCGTAACGCTGATGCCCACTGCCGCCACTGGCCAACCACAAAATGGCGGCAATCAGTACTGCGCCCAGCACCAGTACAAAGCCGCCCACGAAGGCGTAATTTACTTTGGTTTCCATATGGCGGCCCCGCTTGGTTCGTGTGGCGGTTCAGTCAATGGTTCAGGTGGTGGCTCGGTGGTGGGTTCCGTTACGGGAACGGGTGGTGGCTGCGTGGTGGGCTCAGTGGTGGGCTCAGTGGTTGGCTCAGTTGCTGCCTCGGGCTGGATACGCTGAATACGCCTGGCCTGGCTGGCCACCTGGGCTTGTGCAGCCCGTCCACGGGCACCGTCGAAATAAGCACGCACCAGCGGATGGCTGTGCGTCGATAATTGCTGCATCGTGCCACTGGCCAGTACCTTGCCCTCGCCCAATACCATCACCCGCTCTGCCACTTGCCACATTAAATCCAGATCGTGGGTAATCATCACGATGGTGGGGTTGGTGGTGGTGTTGGTGGTGGCGGCGGTGGTGGCGTCGGTGCTGCCAGATTCGCCCGGTTGCGGCACCCGTGATGCATGCAAGGTGCGGATCAATTCATCCAGGCCTGCTGCATTGGCCGGGTCGAGTCCGGCGCTGGGTTCATCCAGAAACAACAGTTCCGGCTCCAGCACCAAAGCCCGTGCCAGTGCGGCGCGCTTTAGCATACCGCCACTCAATTGATTCGGGTATTTCGCGCCAACCGCTGGCGCAAGCCCACTCAAGGCCAGTTTGGCGGCGCAGATGGCATCGATCTTGCCGTTATCCGCGCGGCTTTGGCCACGGCAGCGATGCTCACGCAATGGCAAGCCGATGTTTTCCAGCACCGTGAGTGCGCCAAACAAACCGCCATGCTGAAACATGACGCCAAAGCGCAGGCGCAGTGCCAGCGCGGCGGGGGGTGCCAGGTGTTGCAGTTCGGTGCCAAACAGTTTGATCGAACCGGAACTGGGTCGTTGCAGCATAATCATTTCACGCAGCAAGGTGGATTTGCCCGAGCCGCTACCGCCCACCAGCGCCAAAATTTCACCGCGCCGCACCGACAGATCAAGCCCGTCATGCACCCGTTGGCTGCCAAAGCGGGTGCAAATCTGGCGCATTTCGATCACATTTTCTGATTCGTTCATCATAAATCCAATAAGCTAAAAATGACTGAAAACAAGGCATCGGCCATAATCACAAAAAAGATGGCCAGCACCACGCTGCGAGTGGTCTGGCGACCCACGCTATCGGCGCTGCCCTTGGTGCGAAAGCCCTGAAAGCAGCCGAGAATGGTAATCACCAGCGCAAACACCACCGATTTACCCAAACCCAGCAATAGCGCCGACAAGTGTACCTGGCTGGCAAAGCGCTGCAAAAATTCCGGGTAAGCCACGCCCAGGCGGCTTTGCGCCATCAGCATGCCGCCCAGCACGCCAGTCACATCGGCAAACAGGGTTAACAGGGGCAGTGCCAGCAGCATGGCAAATAATTTGGGTAGCACCAGCATTTCCAACGGATCAATGCCAATGGTGCGCATGGCGTCGATTTCTTCATTCACCAACATGCTGCCGATTTGCGCGGCATAGGCCGAGCCGGAACGCCCGGCGATGATGATGGCGCAAATCAAGGGGGCAAATTCGCGCAGCATGGCGTAGCCCACCAATTCCACCACAAAAATATTCGCGCCGTAGTGGCGCAATTGATCAGCGCCCTGATAGGCCACCACCAGGCCCAGCAAGGCGGCACTCAAGCCGATAATCGGCAGCGCCGCAAACCCGCCGATTTGCAGATTGAACAGGGTGGAACGTAAGCGCCAACGCTGTGGCTGGCGCAGCAGGCGCAGGCAGGTTAGCGCAATTTCGCCGATAAAACTGAGCAGGGCGAACACTTCACTCACGCTCGCCACGGTGTGCTCGCCCAGGTGGATTAGCCAAGTGCGCAAGCGTGCGGGTTTGGCCGGGTTGGCGGGTACGGTAGGGTTGGCGGGGTTGGATGATGTGCTGGTCATGCTGGAAGCCTGGCAAAAACCCGAGCATGCGCCAGTTTGGCGGGGCCGTCTGTGCGCTAACGAACCTGGCGACCACTTACTGACTCCAATCATCTATTGCCGCCATGGTCAAATTCTTGCATCGGCCTGGCCTTAGGTGTGCTATCGAACGGAACGATTCATCGCTTTGGCGCAATCTCACATCTTCCATCGGGTGCCCGCCACACCGGAAATGCCTACCTCGTCGAATCCATCGCCGATTTCATCGCCAAAACAGGAGCACGTCATGAATCAACATCTAAATTATCCATTGCATCCCATCTTCAAACCGGTGCCCGTGCAAACCCATTTGCGCCAATGGCTGTGGCTATGGCCCGGTATTTGCCTCGCGGCAGCCGAATTGGCCGGTTGCGGTGGCGGTGGCAGCACCACGACCGCCGACAACAGCAGCCAGGGCAGCACCCAGGGTGGTAGCGTATTCGATACCACCCTGCCCTTTGTTACCCGCATCGAGCCCAACAATAATGCGGTGGGGATTGAAATCATCCCGCGCTTGCTGGTCAACTTCAGCGAAGAAATGGATGCTGGCAGCCTCAACCGCGCCAACATCACCCTCACCCAAGCGGGTATGCCCGTGGAAGGCACGCTCACGCTGGCGCGCGCCAGCGTCAGTTTCACCCCGTTCGCCGCGCTGCAATATAACACCGTGTACACAATGCGGGTGAGTAAAAACGTGACCGACCTGGCGGGCAATGGCTTGTCCGGCAACGAAGGCATTCTCACGCCCAGCGATTTTGTATGGCAATTTACCACCAGCGCCACGCCCTTTCCCAACACATTCCCTTAATTGGCATGACTGCCCCAAGGAGACATCATGAAACTGAAACAAAACCTGCTGACTGGCGTATTCACACTGACAGCCCTGGCCAGCATGGCCACACTGAGCACCCTGACCATGCTATTACCCGGCATGGCGCTTGCCCAGTCAGAACCGGAAGCGGCACGCCACCGCTTTACGCCCTATATCAGCGGCTTTCATGTCGATGAAGTGCGGCGCCTGCGACCGGGGGTGGAACTTAATTTTGGCTTGGCTGGCACACCGGGCGGATGGGCTACCTTGCATATTCAGGGTGCCACCCGTAACCTGACCCTGATGGAAACCGAACCCGGCCACTATGAAGGCGTGTACACCATCAACGCACGCGATAAAATCGCTGCGCGCAGCCCGGTCACCGCCAATTTGCGGGTTGGCAATCAAGTTACCAGCGAAGTATTGACTGAATCGCTGCAAACCGGGGTGGGCTACCATCCCGCTTCGGGCAGCGCTGGCCCGGCCCCGGTGATTTCACAATTCTCTGTGGCGCAGGAGCAAGATCTGTCGGCTGGCAATGAATTGCGCTTCTTCGTCCAAGGCAGCCCCGGTGGCAAGGTAGATTTAAGCATCGGCGGGATGCGTGGCAAATTCTTTCTGTCCGAAGTCACCAGCGGCGAATACAGCGGCACTTACACCATACGAAGCCGTGATCGCATCAGCGCCACCAGCCCGGTGGTAGCGAATTTACATCTGGGCCAGCGCAGCATCAGCAGCACGCTGCGGCAAAGCTTACTGGCCCCCGCCAACCACACCAACACCACCAGCAACAACGACAACAACCGCATCGAACGGCCGCGCCGTTGCTATAACTGCGGCGTGGTAGAAGCGGTGAATTTGATCGAAGTCCACGGCAACGGCAATTATTTGGGCACCATTGGCGGTGGTGTGTTGGGTGCCTTGCTGGGTAGCCAGGTAGGTAATGGCAGTGGCCGCACCGCCGCCGAAATTGCCGGCGCGCTCGGTGGTGCATATGCGGGCAACCGGATACAGGGCAATTCGCCCCAAGCCAAGCATTATGAAGTATCGGTCAGACTGCAAAACGGTGGCGCGCAAACGCTCAGTTTTGCCAGTGCGCCGGATTATCGGGTGGGCGATAAAGTCAGCCTGATCAATGGCGTATTAAAACATCTGCCCTGAGCCATTCAGCGCTTCAATAAAGGCGAAGCCGGTAAGCCAGGCAAAGGCAGCTTACCAGCAAAGAATACTTAGCGGATTATGTAAAAATCGCTTGCGCTAACAAGTTACCTTCGTGTAGAATCCGGCGTTCCTTTTGTCCAACAATTGCGCCGCCGCATTATTTCAAAATTGAATCATACTGTCGCGTCGCGTCGCGTTAGCCAGGTATTCTTAATGACATTTCCCCGTTCCACCCTTAGTGTATTGATTGCCCTGTTGTTTTCTGAAAGCGTTAGCGCTGCCTCCTTGTATCAAGAGGAAGGCAAACTCATCCGCGCACCGCGTGCCATGGGCGTGTTGGGCGACAACCTGTTTGGTGATGAAACCAATTACTACAACGGCAGCTTGTCGTTTGCCCAAACCGATGTCAGCCTGCCAGGCAATAATGCC
>CAMBDR010000255.1 GCA_945864765.1 Janthinobacterium lividum
CTGTATTCGGTGCAAACCTATTTGAAGCCGCCGTATTTTGCGCGCTATGATGAAGTGACGGGCAAAGTCAGCCCTACTGCACTGGTCAGAACCAGCCCGGTGCGTTTTGATAATGTGGAAGTGGTGCGCGAGTTTGCCACCTCCAAAGACGGCACCCGCATTCCGCTCGCCATTGTCCGGCGCAAGGGCCTGAGTTTGGATGGCTCGCACCCGCTCTTGCTTAATGGCTACGGCGGTTATAACGTCAGCCAGACCCCTAAATTTTTAGGTGCTGCAATCAGCCTGTGGCTGGATGCGGGTGGCGTGTATGTGATTGCCAATTTGCGTGGTGGTGGCGAATTTGGCGAGCAATGGCATCATCAAGGTATGCTGGCCAAAAAACAAAATGTGTTTGATGACTTCATCGCCTCGGCTGAGTATTTGATCAAGGCCAAATATAGCACTAGTAGCCGCATGGCGGCTGTGGGGGGGAGTAACGGTGGTTTGTTGATGGGGGCGGTGGTAACGCAGCGCCCGGAACTGTTTCGCGCGGTTGGTTCCATGGTGGGCATTTACGATATGTTGCGGGTGGAGTTGGACCCTAACGGGGCATTTAATGTGTCCGAATTCGGTTCGGTCAAAGACCCGGAGATGCTGAAGGTTTTGTATGGCTATTCACCGTATCACCATGTGCAGGATGGTGCGAAGTATCCGGCCATGTTTATGGCAACCGGCGAGACCGATGGCCGGGTTAACCCCATGCATTCACGCAAGATGATTGCGCGCATGCAGGCGGCAACGGGTTCCAAGCATCCGGTCATGCTCAGTACCAATGCGCATGCGGGGCACGGGATAGGCAGTTCGCTCTCGGTACGGGTGAATCAGCAGGCCGATTGGTATAGCTTTTTGATGGATCAACTGGGCGTGAAAATGCCGGTGAAAAAGTAGTTGGATGCTGGCGCTCAGGCTAGTTTGCGCTCGGCATCAAATTTCTGCTTCAAGGGCATCAGTTCTTGATGTAAGTTGACTGCATATGAATCGGTCATGCCGGAAATCATATCGGTCAACAAAAGGCATTCATCGTAACGGCTGGCGCTACTGCTTTCGTATACGCGGCGGTAGTTTTCCGAGATGCGGCCATAAATATAGCGGGTAAATGGGTGGCGGCGCTGCATGCTGGCCTGGTCGGCCTGGTCGGCGTGGCCAGCTTGGCCGGATTGTCCGGGTTGGCCGGGGTTGGCGGTGTCGCTGATGGCGGCCCAGAAAATATCCATTAGTTCGCGGATCACATTGTAGCCGTTCAATTCCAGCTCCAGCACCACGCGGTGGTTGTAGGCGTGTTTGAGCGCAAAGTCTTTCAGGTTTTTGCGCAAGGCGCGGGCGCGCGATAGCGCTAGCAAACTCTTGGCTTGTGTGCCCGCCATAAAGCTGGGGTAATTGGCGGCATCGACAAAGGCGTCGGTCGCCGCCCGCACCATTTCACCAATCGCATAGACGCGAAACAATTGCATCGATACATCGTTTAATTCAGCGGGTGAAATGGCGGGTGAAATACTGCGATATTCGATATGTTTGGCCCGGCTTTTGGCAATCAAGCCCTCGATTAACTGCGTATTTTCGGCGTCGGCATCATCATCCCAGGCGTGATGTTCCAAAAACGCCAGTAAGTCAGAAAACGATGCCAGGCCTTTTTTGACTGCGTCTTCCACATCCAGCACCACATAGGCGATATCGTCACAGGCTTCCATCACATACGCCAGCGGGTGGCGCAGGCCCAGGGCGAGGCCGGTTTTTTGTTGTACCAGTTCGGCGATGGCTTGTTCGGAAGAAAAAAATCCATGTTTTTTACACGCCGCCGCAGCGTTGCCGCTGTTGGCGGTGGTGTGGGTGGATGGGGTTGGATATTTCATCATGGCCGAGAGGGTGGCGTAGCTGAGATCCAGGCCAAAGTTATCATTTAACACTTGCAGCCGGGTGACCAGCCGAAACGCCTGGGCGTTGCCTTCCCACTGGAGAAAGTCTTGCTGTTGTTGCGCGCTCATGGGGCGGTGGGGGTCTTCCAGCAGGCTGGTTTGGCGATCTTTGAACCAGCTTTGAATTGCGGCTTCGCCCTGGTGGCCAAAGGGCGGGTTGCCTAAATCATGGGCCAAACCAATGGTGGCCAACAGGGCGGGGATATTGCGCAAGGCATTCGGGCAGTTGCGGCCAATGTGGTGGTTAAATACCAGCGTGGTGCCAATACTGCGCGCCAGATTGGATACCTCGTGCGAGTGCGTGAGGCGGGTGCGCACGCTGGCGTTGCGGTCGAGCGGGAAAACCTGGGTTTTGTCGGCCAGTCGGCGTAGTGGGGTGCAAAACAGAATGCGATCGTAATCGCGCTCGATTTCGGTGCGGGTTTCGTTGGTGCCGGGTGGGGTGATGCTGCCTGCGGCATCTTTTTTGCGCCTGCCGGAATCCAAAAGCTGCATCCATTGATTTGTGTTGCTATCCACGCTCTGTCTCAATTCAAAAATGGCTTGCTTGCGGTGCCATGGGCCGCCAGCAGCTTAGGTTTGGCATGATTCTACAGTAATTTTTATTGTGCTTGCGTGCTTGCTTCGCTGATTTCTTCAATGGTTGTTACTTTTTGGGTGCGGTCATGCAGTTGGTCGCGGGGTATGGGTGCGCCATCGCCTTTGGGTTGTGCAGGGTTCGCGCGCAGGTTGGCAAGCGCGCGTTTGTGCGGGAGGGCTGTTTGGCCGGTATTGAGCCGGCCTATGATTTTGGTTTGGCTCATTTGGGAGGAAAGGTGATTCCTGGTGCGTTATTTAATGGGTAAATGTGCCAGGCCAAGAAGGGTTCTTGCTTGTGCTTCGGTGTAACCATTTTGCATCAAGGAATGGATTGCGTTCGCGTTGGCTTCATTCACGCCATCCTGTTTGCCGAGCGCTTTACCACGTGCTTCACCTCGTGCTTCCCCGCGTGCTTCCCCGCGTGCTTCCCCGCGTGCTTCCCCTAGCGCTTCACCGAGTGCTTTGCCGCGCTTTAATGCCGCATTGATTTCGGTGCGTTCGGTACTCAAAGCCCGTTCGCGTACTTCTGCCAAGCGGCGGGTTTCTTCATCGGCTGAAAGGGTTTTGAGTTTGCGCATCGCTTGGCGCACAGGGGGATGGGCAATTTGGTTCATGATGCTTGGCTCCTTCCAATGTTGAAAATACTTGACCCATGCCGCCAGGGCCGCTAAACCGTCTGCCAGCCCTCCGGGCGCGTTGCCGAGGCGGTCCAGTTTGGCTAATTCTACTATATACAGTTGCAGTTCGCTACCCAGCCGGACGGATGGATTGATTCTATCGCGCATTTCAAAACACCACAAGGCTTGATTTTGTTCGGGAAACAGGTCGTACACCAGCAAATGGATGCCGATGACGGGTTTGAGTTTGGCATAATCGACACCTGCCTTTAATTGTGCGCCCAGGGTTTTGGAGAGGTAAGTCATGCTGCGGGCGCTCCACTTTTCGCGGCGGCCCATTTGTATTTCGATGTTGAATAAGTTGCCGTCCTGGTCTTTGGCCAGAATGTCAAGTTCGATGTATTTACCCTTGAGTTCGGTAGCGGCAATGTTTGGGTTTTGTACGCTGACCACCTTGACGGGTGGCTCGCCGACGCGAACCGCGTTGATTAGGTCGCTTAGCAAGGGGAGGGATTTGGCGAATAAACGCTTGAATACGTAGTCGTTGCGAGGGTCGAGTAGAGGTTGGTTCATTTGGCGCACCTGTTGGGTTGAGGGGTTAATGAAGGGGGAATGGCTGTTTATTCTAACAGTAAATAATGGCTGTATGTGCAAACAGTTCGATATTTTTTTGTGGCCACTGGGTGCGGATGGCGTGGGTAGCCTGGTTTTGTGGGATGATAGAACTAACGGTACTTGGATAACGATTGTAAGCGGGCAGACGGGGTAGGGCATGGATGAAGAAGAAATTAAACGGCGCTTAATGGCATTGTCGCCAGCGGCTTCGGCAGCCGTGTGGCGATGCGTTGGTTGCCGTTTTTAAGCCTAAAAAGCCAGCCTGCTTTTGATTATTGGAAAGATGAAAAAAGGAAACCGTATCTGCTGGCGGTTTTGAACGCACAAGTGGGTGCGCTTGGTGTTGGATTAGGTGGTGGGATTGCAAGAAAAGATGCTTTTGACCGTTGGCGCGCCGCCCAAATCGTCGCCGCCTACGCTGCTGCCGCCGCCAAGAGTTTAATACAGTTTTTTTCCAAAGAAGAGATTGCGATAGTTTGGGAACAGTTCAAGCCCTCAATCGCGTGCGTACAATCTTCATCGGCTATGGCGATGCAGGCAAAACCTCACTCATCCGCACCCTGCACGGCGAACCCGTAGTCGAAGGCAAAGAGCCAATGACCCCCGGCATTGAAATCCGCGAATGCGCTGGCGCAGGCAAGGACATCATCACCCATTTTTGGGACTTCGGAGGCCAAGTCATGGCCCACGCCACGCACCAGTTTTTTCTGCCCGCGCCGAAATCAACGCCACTGAGCAAGCCGAATACAGGCTTCAGCACGTGCAAGCCTTCGGCGGCAATGCTACCGTTCAAATTGTTGGCAACAGGGACGACCAAGTACCTGTGCATATCGACATGGCCAGCCTGGTCATGGTACGTTACGCCTCTCATTTTTTTTGATCCAACCGAGATGGTTTCGCCATTTTTCCTTTAAATATTTGAAAAGAATTAAAAAATATACAAATAAAATTGATGAAATAGCAGATGAAATTGAAAACTCTAACCATGAGGTCAAAATCCCTGTTGTCCTATTTGGGAGCAAAACAGTTGAGGCTCCATGGCTTATTGCTGTTAATAAATCACCAACTATTGGAAATGCCGATATCACAGCAAACCAAGGTAATAAAAGTGGCAAAAATGCGATAAGGTAAACGACATCTTCGCCACTTTTTGGGCCGGGGGTTACGCCTTGGGCCAGCAACCCCATCACACAAAAAACCGAAATATCTATGAGTAGCCATAACACAATTAGCCTGAAAGCAGGTTGGTTCTTTTCAAAAATAACGCAAACAAACCAGAGTATCCAAAATAGTGGCAATAAAAAAAGCAAATAAATGGGAAGTTTACCAAAATCGGCTTTTGTTACCCATAATGCACTTGCTATTAGCAAGTTTAAGAGAGTAATTAAGGCAGTAAATTTATAAATTCTTGTTGCGTATTGCCAGTTGGAAGAAATCAACCCACTCATTTCACACCACACTTTTCCTTGCATTGCTTCACAATATTCTCATTTGTTTCCTTGCACTGTTTCCCATTTTCTCGCATCCAACTATAACCCGGTGGATTTTTCTCAAGTCCCAAATAGAAACCACCGGCGCAGTCATCCATACAGGAATTTTCATCGTCCTTCTCACAGGTATTATCCTGAAAATGATCATGTGAAGTATTAAAATTTTCTACGTCCTTAAGAACAATGCCAGGTACAATATTGAATGCAGCGTCAAATGGCGCACTTTTTGGGGCCCGACCAAAGCCTCTGCAAAGTATGTTGCCACTTGCATCTTTAAAACAAGAAAATTCATGACGAAGTGGCCCGACTTGGACACCCTTTAAGAGGCTAAGGCCACTTTTGCATTGAGTCAGTAGCCCTTTGGAATCAATGTTGCTCACCGGATTACCCAGCACATAAGCGTATGTATTAATGCCGCCTTTTAGCCCAATAGGATCGCTTTGCAAATACCGCCCGGTTCTCGGATCATAATCCCGAAAGTAGTTATAAAAAACTTCCAAGGTTGAATCCCAAACCTGCCCCGGAAAACGCCGATTATACACAAACGTCCCCAACCCACTCGGGTTTTCATCCGGCAAACTATTCCCAAACGCCTCCGCCGTTTCCCAGCGCCATACTACCCTGTTATCGCTCGCGCGGGTGATCCAGCGTGGCGTGCCCAAGTGATCCGCATACACATAATACACGTCCGTACCCGCAGCCGCGCTTGTTGGCGCGGTTGCCGCTGCGGCCAATGATTTTGCCTTGCTGCCTTTACCAGACAAAACACCTGTACTGCCGCCCACAATAAAGTCCACCGGGTCCGGTTTGGTAACGGGCGCTGCCGGCGGTTTCAACACCACAATCGGCTGCCCAGCCAAATACACGGTTTCTTCAATCGCATTGCCATCCAGGTCGTATTCCCCCACCAAACGCCCGCCTTGGTCAAACATGTAGTAGCTGTTGCCGGTATTAAGCCGCTCACCAATGCTGTTGTAAAAATAGCTGACTGCCGTGTAGGTGTTGCTGTCAATAACGCTTTCAATGCGCCCCGTGGGGCCATAGGTAAAAATCGGCCCAACGCCATTGGATTTTTGATTGCCTGCCGCATCGGTTTTAATCGGTGCAACATAGTTGCCTACGGTTACGCTGCGCAAGCGGTTACTGGCCGGATCAATGGCGTTGGCTTGCACCACACCATCCACCGTTACTTGCGTGCGGTTGCCTGTGGCATCGTACTGATAAGCCCAGGTGTGCGCACCATTGCCGTAGCGCGTCAGGCGATTCAAATCATCATAATCAAATGCTTGAATCACT
>CAMBDR010000256.1 GCA_945864765.1 Janthinobacterium lividum
GCACCGCAACAAACGCGTTTGCAGCGCGATTTTACGGTGTGGATCAGACGTGTACTGTTGCCCGGCCGCTTGCCGGGCGTAACATTGCCAGAGTTTGGCACTATTTTGGAGGCAAAAACCATGTTGGCTGAACGTGTGATTGAATGGACCCGGAATTGGAAGGAAGAGGGAATCCAGGAGGGGATGCAGAAGGGCATGGATAAGGGCATGCAGAAGGGCATGCAGCAGGGCAAGTCACAGCTTTTACAGACCATGCTGGAAGCTCGCTTTGGCCCACTGCCAGATTGGGCTTTGGCTCGACTGAAAGAAAGCAGCAGTGCAGAAATTGACCGCTGGTGCCTGCGAATCTTGAACCAACCGAGCTTGCAGGAAGTGCTTGAATAGGGAATAACTGGGGTGAATAGGAATAACTGAGGCCAGAGTAAAGTTAAATCCGCTGGATTCGACCCCGCTTTTACTCCGTGCCCACAGGCGTGTTCACGCCGTTGGCAGAATGTCTTCTTTGTTCTTGCGCCAGCCAGGCTGCCAAGCCACAACGGCGCGTTTTGCGCTTTAGCGCTACTATTGCTATGATATTGGCTCCCTGGCCTTCCCGCTCGTCCTATAAAAATGCCCTGCCCAACCGACGCCATGCCTGACCCAACCCCATCTTTGAGCGAATTCTCAACATGAGCCGCTTTAGCCTTGCCCTCGCCACCCCGGACGACGATGCGCAATTGCGCGCGCGCATGGCCGAAGATTGGATGGATGGCCATATCGCCGTCAGTTTTCGGCGCGAACCAAGTTATTTTGCCGGTTCGCGCCTGCAAGGCGACCAAGTACAAACCATTATTTGCCGTGAAAATGAGAGCGACCGCATCGTCGGCCTGGGCAGCCGTTGCAGCGCCATCCACCACCTCAACGGGCAAGCCTGCCGCATCGGTTATTTGTCCGATTTGCGCGCCGACCCGGCTTACCGCAAAGGCACACTGCTGGCGCGTGGCTACCGCCTGTTGCGCCAGTTGCATGAGGCCGAACCTTTGCCCGCCTATTATTCGGTGATTTTTGAAAACAATCAGGCCGCCTTGCAAAATTTGCTGGGCGCACGCGCGGGTTTGCCCAACTATATCGCCATGGGCAAACTGCTTACCCCCGCCTTGCATCTGGACTTTTACAAGCCAGCAATCGCCCTGCCTGGTATCACGCTGCGGCGCGCTGGCACTGCCGATCAGGTGCCACTGCTGGCGCTGTTAAATCGGCGCATGGCAACACGCCAATTCTCACCCGTGTATCAGGCGGCAGACTTTTTACCCGGCGGGCGTTGCATGGGCTTGCGGCTGGAAGACTTTTTTATTGCGCAAAATAGCAGCGGCGTGTTGCTGGCCGCGCTGGCGGCGTGGGATCAGGCCGCTGTGCGCCAAACCCATATTGAACGCTATTCGCCTGGCTTGGCTGCGCTACGCCCGTTTTACAACGCCTTCAGCGCCATTTCACCAATGAAACCACTACCAGCACCGGGCAGCCGCGTGCCCTACCTGTATTTGTCCTGCGTGGCGGTAGAAAACGACGACCCGGCCCTGCTGCGCGCCCTGTTACGCCACGCTTACCGCCAATTGCGCACAGGCCCCTGGCACTACGCCATTCTCGGCTTGCATGAGCGCGACCCCTTGGCCGCTGTGCTGAACGATTACCGCAGCATTGCCGCTGGTGGCTTGCTGTTTCGGGTCGAATTCGATGCCGCCAGCGCCTCCCCACTTGATCAACGCATCCCCTACATTGAAATGGCACTGGCATGATGGCACTGCATAACTGGCCCGGCTTTCCCACCACCCGGCACGACCCGCGTCTGGCCGTCGCCGCCATCCTGTTCAGTTATTTGATACTGGGCTTGACGGTGCTGGGCTTTAACCGCAGCCCGCAGCAAATTGGCATCACCATCGGCAGCGCAGTGCTGCTGGAAATGCTGTTTTACCGGGTACTGGTGGGCGGTTGGGTGTTTCCCTTAAGCGCCTTCATCACTGGCATGGGGCTATCGATTTTGATCAATTATGCCCACGGTTATGTGCTGGCGCTACTGCCGCCGCTGTTTGCAATTGGCTCCAAATACCTGTTCACCCTGCGTGGCCGCCACGTGTACAACCCGGCGCTGTTTGGCGTGGTGGCCTGCCTGTTGCTCACCAATGGCATGATCAGCGATTCGCCCGCCTACCAGTGGGGCGGCTCTTACGCCATTGCCGCCTTCATCATCACGCTGGCGCTGTTTGGCTTTGTGCTGCGCATCCAGCGCATGGCTTTGATTGTGTCATTCCTGATTTTTTATTCGCTGGGCTTAACGCTGCGCGCCTGGCTCACGCGCTGGCATATGCCGATGGAAACCTGGATACTGGGTGCGGCCACCACGCCCACGCTCTACCTGTTTGTGTTTTTCATGATCACCGACCCGCAAACCTCGCCCAACAGCAGAAAAGGGCAAATCTTTGTGGCGTTCGCGCTGGCGCTGGTAGACTTTATCCTGCATCTGAAAGAATCGCTCTCAACCTTTTTTTACGCCGCATTTTTGGTCACCAGCTTGCGTTTTGTCTGGTTTCAGGGGCAAGCCCTACGCGCGGGCGGCTGGGCGGCCTTAATTGACAAATTGCAGTTTGGCGCACGGCGCTGGGGCATATTGGGCGCGGCGGCGGGTCTCGGCTGGGGCGTCGTGCTGGCTTTCACTGGCGGGGAAATTCGCTACCAGCCCGAGTTTGAATTGCGCGCCGTCGATAGCGCAGCAGCGGGGCTTGAATCACGCCAGGGCAATGTCTTGAACCAGGTTGACCCACGCCTTGCCCACATCGCAAAATGGATGCTCTCGGTCGGCGATGCGGTGGCGGTGGCCGATGTCGATAACGATGGTTTGCCAGACTTTTTCGTCAGCTACCCGCTGAAAGACAGCCGCGACCGCGCCGCGCTGTATCGTAACCTGGGCAATGCTGGCAATGTCAAGTTTGAGCGCGTCGCCTTGCCGGAACTGGCCGCACTGTATGAACACCCGGAAATCAACGGCCTGCCCTCGGGGGCCATGTTTTTCGACTACGATAACGACGGCGACCAGGATTTGCTGGTCATGACCGGCTATGGCAAAACCCGCCTGCTCAAAAACCTGTTGATGGAAAGCGGCAAGCTGGGCTTTGTTGATATCAGCGCTGAAATGGGCCTCTCTGACTACACCATCAGCGTCGCCGCCAATGCCGCAGATTACGACCATGACGGCAAGCTGGATTTGATTATCGCCAACGTGATGAGCCCGACCTTGCTGGCATACAAGACAAAACCACAAGCAAACCCGCCAGGCACACCGCCGCAGCTGAATATTTTCAAGCTGCCGCAACCAGAATATGTGGGCGATCGCCGCATGTTCGACTTCATGCACCGCACCTGGCACGACGCCAACAATGGCGGCGGTATCCATCTGTTGCACAATCAGGGCGCGGCGGGCTTCGCCAAAATCGGTATCGAAAAATTGGATTTACCAGGCGAATCACGCTGGACCACCACCATCGGCTTTGGCGATTTGAGTGGCGACGGTTGGCCCGATATTTACACCTCCAACGACTTCGGCCCCGACCAATTGCTGATCAACCAGCGCAACGGCCAGTTCAAGCGGGTGCGCGGCAATATCATTGGCCAGATCGGGCATGACACCTACAAGGGCATGAATGTCACCTTTGCCGATTTCGACAACAATGGTTTTAACGATATCTACGTCTCCAACGTGCATGAAAAGCTGCAAGCCGAGGGCAGTTTGCTATGGATGAATAACGGCCACGCCGAACAGGCCAGCAATTGGCAAGACCGCGCCATGGCCAACAACGCGCTCAACGAAAAACGCTTTGGCTGGGGCGCAGCGGCGGGGGATATTGATCTGGATGGCAAGGTCGATATTTTGCAAGCCAATGGCATGGTCGATAATGCCTATGACCCGCTCTACCCCGGCTGCCCGGATTACTGGTATTGGAACGATAAAATCGCCCTGACCCGGCCCGACATTCACGGCATGGCCGACCGCTGGGCCGATTTACGTGGACGCTGCATTTTTGCCAGCGAAAAAAACCGGGTCTACCTCCATCGCGGCCAGCATTTTCTGGATGTGGCCGAGCAAGTGGGTTGGACCGAAGGCGGCACCTCACGCGGGGTGGCCTTGGTGGATTTGGATAACGATGGCCGGCTCGATGTGCTGGTTACGCACCAGTTTGCGCCGCTGTCGATTTATCACAATTTGGCCAAAGCGGGCAGTGGCCCCAAGCGCTGGCTGGGCTTGGCCTTGCAAGGCAATGGGCAAAGTTGCAACCGCGATGCGATTGGTAGCCGGGTGGAAATCAGTAGCGGGCAAAAAGATGGCCACGCCGCGACACAATGGCGTGAAGTACTGACGATTAATGGCTTTTCGGCGCAAAATGACCGCCGACTCTTGTTTGGACTGGGCGACATCAGCGCCATCAGCCCCGCCAGCCCCACCAACCCCGGCAACCCGGCCACGGGCTTGATCGATGTGCGTATTTATTGGTGCGGCCAAACTACGCCACAGCGCTTGAAATTGCCAAGCGGGCGCTACCATACGCTGCTGCAAGGGCGCACGCCATGACAACGCTGTGCATGATCGATAACGCTGCTGCATTCCCGATCAGAATTTTCGTGGCCCGCAAATTAAGCCACTGCGGTAGCGTTTTTTCGCCTGGTTACGACTACAATAAAGCCAAGCAATCCAATCAATCCAATCAAGAATAGGAGGTTTATATGAAAGTATCACCATCAAATTGGCTTGCAACCCTGTTCTTGAGCTTGTTTGTTTGCACCCTCCCCTTCCGCACTATCGCCGCGACTACCCCTGCGCTGGACGCCACTGCGGGTCATGTCGAAGACCGCCAGCAACTGCGCATCTTGCTGGACAAGATGGAAAAAGGCATCAGCAGTCTGGATCTGGAAGCGGTGCTGGCATTAATGCAACCGGATGTGATTGTCACCTGGCAAAATGCCGAAGTCTCACGCGGGCGGGAGCCAATCCGCGCCTATTACAACCGCATGATGACGGGGCGTACCCCCATCGTCAAAACATTTTCCACCAAGGCCACGCTGGGCGGCCCCGCCGCATTTTATGGCGATAGCGCGATTGCGTATGGCACCACGGTCGATAATTATGAATTAATGGAAGGCCTCAACTTCACGCTCAAAGCCAGTTGGAGCACTACGGTGGTTAAAACCGATGGCCAATGGAAAGTGGCGGCACTGCATTTTTCCACCAATCTGTTTGACAACCCGCTGCTCAGCGACGCCAAGCGTTTGCTTTGGCTGGCGGCGGGCGGCGGCTTTTTGCTGGCCTTGCTGCTGGCCTTTATTTTGGGCCGGGTGCTGGGGTTTCGGCGCAAACCGTAGCAATCAATGCAGGTGCTCACCGGCAGCGCGCATGGTGCCGGGCGGCGTTTCTTCATCGCTTTCGGCCAGCATGATGTGCTGCAACTGTTGCTGCAACAGCATCGATTGCTCATTGATCTCCTGTAGCGCCAACGGGTCGCTGGTCAATTCAGCCTGGCATTCCAGGGCCAGAACGATGCCCATCAGAATATGGACATGGGGTGGCCCCTTGTGCAACAGCGCCTGCAGTTTTTCAATCGCCTGCTGAAACAGCCGGAACGCCAGTTCGGGGTCGCTTGTGGTGGCTTCTCTGGCTTCATCGATCAGGATATTGCTCGACAAATGAAGCAGATCCGTGTTTTCGGGATCAAAAAACAGGCCGTGTTTGATTTTTTCAAGCGCTTTGGCGCGGCATGCTTTGGCTTGTGCCGGGTCATGCGCGGCAATGGCGTCGGCGCGCGCCACCAGCCGTATGCACCATTGCACGACCAAGCCATCGAATGCCGGATCAGCCTCAAACAGTTGGGTAAATTTTTGCTCGGCTTGCAGCCATTTCTCGTTTGCCGCATCATAATTTTGATGGAACATGGCTTCGGCCTCGCCTTCGGCCGCCAAGCTAGCTGCCCATTTGATCAAAATAACCAATTGGTTTGGATCAACCTTGAAGGCCCGTGCAAATTTTTGGCAGGCAAAATACCAGCTTTCGCGCGCCATGTCCCTATCCTTGATGCACGTCGCCTGGGCTTGGCTGTGCAAGGTATTACCCCAGTTAAACCAGGCTTGCCAGGCATCAGGCAGGGCCTGTGCCAGCCGTGAGCACAGGTTCAGCGCGAGTTGCCAGTTGGCGATGGCGGCGGGCAAATCGTCCTCTTCGATGCGCTCGGCTTCTTCACTCAACAGCCCCGCCAGGCAATTCATAAGCACGGGCGAGTCGGGCACGTAACGCAAGCCTTCTTCATACTTTTGCTGCGCCAGGCGCCATTGTTGGCGTGCAGCGGGCAAATCCGTTTGGCTCAATTCATTGCCGCGTTCATGAAAAACCCACGCCTCACGGGCGATTTTTTCGGCAATTTCATGGCGGCTGATAAACTGGATACGTGGGGAATCGGAATCGCTCATATCGGGTAACCTTGGTTGGTGGGTTGGATTTGGTCGGTTTTGGGA
>CAMBDR010000257.1 GCA_945864765.1 Janthinobacterium lividum
AGCGGCACCATCGTGATCGACGGGATCGAACTCAACAGCAATCTGAAAAACATCGATGCCGTGCGGCGTGAAGTGGGGATGGTGTTTCAAAGCTTTAACCTGTTCCCGCATCTCACCGTGATGGACAACATTACCCTGGCACCGCGCCGCCTGCGCAATATGAGCCGTCCGCAAGCAGAAGAAGTGGCGCGCGGTTTATTGGCCAAGGTGGGTTTGAGTGAGCATGCGCATAAATACCCGCATCAAATCTCAGGCGGACAAGCGCAGCGGGTGGCCATTGCCCGTGCCCTGGCGATGCAACCCAAAGTGATGTTGTTTGACGAGCCAACCAGTGCGCTCGACCCGGAAATGATTAAAGAAGTACTCGATGTAATGAAAGATCTGGCCCGTTCAGGGATGACGATGTTGGTGGTAACGCATGAAATGGGCTTTGCCCGCGACGTAGCCGACCGCGTGATCTTCTTTGAAAAAGGGAAAATTTTAACCGAAGCCGCGCCACAATTGTTTTTCGAAAACGCCAGCAATGAGCGTATTCGGGCATTTCTTGGACAAATTAAAAATTAATCGGAGAAAGTAACATGACATTTAAAAATACATTCAAACTGAGCGCCCTGGCTTTGATGCTCAGCGCCGTAGTACTGCCTTCAGAGGCCCAAACGGCCAAAGATTTTAAAGAAATGCGCGCAGAACTCAAGCGCTTGCGTGAAGAATTAAATGAACTCAAAACCGCCAAGGCAGACGACGCCAAAAAAGCCGCAGCGGCCAAAGAGGACATGATGAAAATGATGGCGGCCAAACAAGAAGCTGGCAAAATGCATAAGATGGAAGAAGATCCAAAGATGATGGCCAAGCATGCCGAAGTGATCGAGCGCCTCGATCAAGTTGAATTGCGCGCCAAAGACGCGGTGGTATTGGGTGATATTGGCAATTCTTTCCGCCTACCCAATTCTGACACCTCATTGCGTATTTATGGCTTTGCCGAACTTAATTTGGTCCACGAATTTAAAGGCGATAATGCCAGTTGCGATTATGCTACCTGCTTTTTTTACGCGCCACTTCAAGGTTCGGACTTGACCAAACGCAACAATGGTACCTATTTACATGCCCGCACCTCGCGTTTGGGCGTGGAGGCGAGTACGCCATCCCAATTTGGGCAAATTGGGATCAAACTTGAAGGCGACTTCAATAACGACCCACGCACGGGCAATGCTGCTGTGAATGGTGCTACCGGTAATATCTATACCCAACAAGCTACCAATAGCTATAACTTCCGCCTACGCCAAGCGTATGGGCAGTTTGGCGGTTTATTAATCGGCCAAACCTGGTCTACCTTCTTTGATGTGGACAACGGCCCTGAATCGGTGGACTTTAATGGTGCCATTGGCTCCACCTTCATTCGTCAGGCGATGATCCGCTATGCCTACCCCACCAAAGATAATGGCACCTTTACCGGCGCTATCGAAAACCCGGTTAGCTATGTATACGACAATACGGGTAGCGGCGTACCCACCAAAGCCGGTTTCTCACGCGTGCCAGACTTGGTTGGGCGTTGGGATAAATCTTACCCATGGGGTGCATTGAGCTTGCGCGGCGTGGTGCATCAATTGCTGATCAAGGATAATGCGGCCAACTTGTCGGCTTCGACTTATGGCTATGGTTTGAGTGCCAGCGGCATCTATAAAGCGTCGGGTGATGATTTGATTAACTGGGCCGTCACCACCGGTACCGGGATTGGTCGTTACTTCAACTACATTGAAGGTGCGGTCTATGATCCGGTGCGCAATAGTATTTTAAAAGAACACGTGGCAGGTTTGGTGTTGGGTTATCAGCATAAGTATTCGCCCACCTTGCGCTTTGATTCTTCGCTCGGTTATCAGTATAGTTACAATAATGATTACACCCGTTTTGCGCTTGACCCGGCAAATAAGCTCGATTCTGCTGCTTTGGGCCAATATGCGTTGAACCGTTCGGTCGTACAAGCGCATGTCGGCTTGATCTGGAATCCGGTCAAGAATGTCGATCTTGGCTACGAGTGGATTATTGGGCGGCGTAAAACCTTGAATGGCGAGCGCGGCGATGCTAACCGCGTTAACTTCTCGGCCAAGTACAATTTTAATTAAATGTTGATGTGGCATTGATTTGGCACGGGATTTGGCACGGGGTTTGGCACGGGACATGGCCGCCCGTGCCAAGTGCATGAGCAGTAAATTTAAAAAAAGAATGGAGAAACAAGATGGAACAACAAGTGCAAGACCTGCGCGCAAAGACGCTGGAACTGGTCATGACGGGCACAGGCCCGGCAGTCACCGAACAACACCATGAAACCACCAGCCTGATCCGCACCTGGCTGCACGCACTGGACGAAGATGATTTGAGCGAAATCACGCCCGAGCAATTGGCCGCCGTGTTATGGGATGGTTTTGCTGCTGCCGGAAGGCGCACGGTTGAAGGTTGTCAGGTTGCGAGTCTGCGCTACCCGGATGGCCATGGCGGCATGGCAACGGCCTTGTTGATTTTGAATGAAGACATGCCTTATCTGGTGGATTCGCTGGTGATGGCATTCAGGAAGCGCAAAGTGGCTTTGCGAGCGGTATTGAATGCGGTGCTGGCCGTGCAAAGAAGCGATGGCGTAGTAGTGCATGCCGACAGCGCGGCCAGCAAAGTCGGTCCGCTCGAATCGTATGTATTGTGTTTGTTGAGTAATGATCTGGAAGGCGCGGAACTGGCCGAATTAATCAACGCCTTGCGCATGGTGGCCTTTGACGCCGCCGTGGTGCGGCGCGATTCGGTGTTGTTGGCCGAAAAACTCTCCAGCGTCGGCTATGCCGCCAGTGCGCGCGGCACCGAAGGCCAGGAAGTGGCCGCCTTTATGGAATGGGCCAAGTCCGAAGGCTTTGAAACCTTTGGCTATGGCTACTACCGCGTCACCCCCGGCGCGCGTGAATTGCATCGTGACTTGCCCAGCCGCCTTGGCGTGTTGCGTGATCTGGATCACCCGGTCTATGGCACTTGTCTGGCCAATATTCCCGGCGACTATGAAACCCTGTCGGCACGGCCCGAAATTTTATCGGTGGTGAAAGCGGACGTGCAAGGCACGCTGCACCGCGATCAGCGGCTCGACTTTATCGGCGTGCGCGATACCGACGCCAATGGCACCATCATTGGTGAACATTGCTTCGTTGGCCTGTTCACCCGCGCCGCCACCTCCAACCCGGCCATTCGTTTGCCAGTAGCGCGCCAGCGCGTGGCGCAAGTGTTGAAATTGGCCGGGGTGCGGCCTGAAGGCTTTCGCGCGGAAAAATTCCAGGAAGTGTTGGATTCGCTGCCGCGTACCGAATTGATGGAAGGCGATGCCCAATGGCTGGCCGAAGTGTGTAGTTCTGTGGTGTCGCTGTACAAGCAACCGCGTATGAAAGTATTTGCCCGGCGTGACGTGTATAACCGCCACCTGAATGTGCTGGTGTATTTGCCGCGCGAGCGCTTCAGTGCCGATCTGGTCGATGCGCTGTCGCACACCTTGCATGTCAGCTCGGGCGCGAGCGAAGTGCGCTCGCAAACTCTGGTGGCCGACGGCCCACTGGCGCGCTTATATTTGATTGCGAATGCGGCGCGTTATCCGCTTGATTTTGAACACGATATTCAAAACCCGCTATTCACGGTGTTGGATGGCTGGCAAAGTGGCTTTGCGCGTTTATCCGGTTTTGTGGCGGATCGCGCACAACGCGCCAATTTACATAAACTGGCGCAAAAATTATCGCGCGAATATATCGCCAATAATTCGCCTGCGGTAGCGCTGCGCGATTTGCAAATGGTGGTCGCTAAAGCACGCGGTCAGGGTGTGACGGTGCGTACCGAGGTCGAAATCGATAGCGGCCTGGGCGAAGTGGCCACCGTGCGTTTGTATTCGGTAGACCGGGTGCCACCGCTGTCGCGCATCTTGCCTGCTTTGCATAATGCGGGTGTCTCGATTGACCGCGAACAGTCTTACTCGCTCACCGCGCTCGATGGCACGCCTTGCTTCATTACCTGTTTGCAAATTGACCCGGCTGCCGCCGCGCGCTTTGGCAACCCGGATGTGGCCGCCGCTGCCGAAGACTTGTTCACCAAATTATTTAACGATCAAGCCGAAGATGGCCGTTTGAATGGCCTGGTACTGGAAATTGGCTTGGCCGCGCGTGAAGTGCAACTGGTGCGTGCCTATATTGCGTATTGGCGGCAAACTGGTAGCCGTTTTTCCACGCGCTATATTGCCGATTGCCTGCGTAACCAACCCGGCTTTGTTAAGCAATTGGTGCAGGCGTTCTTGCAGCGCTTTAACCCCGCCTTAAGCGCCACTGAACGCCAACAGGGGATGGCGAGTTTGCAAGTGATCCGCGAGCGTTTGGCGGATGTGAACCATGCCGATACCGAGGCGGTTTTGGGTGGCATTGCCGATTTGATGATGGCCACCATACGCACCTCTTACTTCCAGAATCAACACGAAACCATTATTTTTAAATTCGACAGCACCGCCTTGCCATGGTTGCCCGAGCCGCGCCCGTATCGCGAAATTTTTGTCTTCTCGCGCCGCTTTGAAGGCGTGCATTTACGCGGTGGCCCGGTGGCACGTGGTGGTTTACGCTGGTCCGACCGGATGGAAGATTACCGTACCGAAGTGCTGGGTCTGGTCAAAGCGCAGATGGTGAAAAACGCAGTCATCGTGCCCGCTGGTGCGAAGGGTGGTTTTGTCTGCAAAATGATGCCCAAAGACGCCCCGCGTGAAGTGATTGCGGCTGAAGGCGAAGCGGTCTACCGTTTATTTATTGCCGGTTTGCTGGACTTAACCGATAACCGCGACCACGGTGCCATTGTGGCCCCGCCAAACACCGTTTGCTACGACGGCAGCGACCCCTATTTGGTGGTGGCGGCTGACAAGGGCACGGCCACTTTCTCCGACATTGCCAATGGCATTGCCGTCAAGCGCGGTTTTTGGCTGGGCGATGCGTTCGCCTCGGGTGGTTCCAACGGTTACGATCACAAAAAGCTGGGCATTACCGCCAAGGGCGCATGGGAAGCGGTGAAACGCCACTTCTTTGAAATGCACCATGATTTGAACACCACCCCGATCACGCTGGTGGGGATTGGTGATATGTCGGGTGACGTGTTTGGTAATGGCGTGCTGCTCTCGCGCCAATTGAAAGTGGTGGCGGCGTTTGATCATCGCCACATCTTCCTCGACCCCACACCCGATGTGGCCACCTCGTTTGCCGAGCGTGTACGCATGTTTGCCTTGCCACGCTCGTCGTGGGAAGACTACGACAAGCGTTTGATTTCGCAAGGCGGTGGCGTGTATCCGCGCAGTGTGCGCCTGATTGAAATCTCGCCGCAAATGCAAGCGGTGCTGGACATTCGCGACGCCAGTTTGTCGCCGGAAGAATTGATGCATAAAATCTTGTTGGCCCCGGTTGATTTGTTTTATAACGGCGGCATCGGCACTTATATCAAAGCGTCCAGCGAAAGCCACGCCCAGGTGAAAGACCGCGCCAATGACGGGATTCGGGTCGATGGTAATCAATTGCGCTGCAAAGTGGTGGCTGAAGGTGGAAATCTCGGCGCAACCCAGGCGGGCCGGATTGAATTTGCCATGGCGGGTGGCCGCATCTTTACCGATGCGATTGATAATTCAGCCGGGGTCGATTGCTCGGATCATGAAGTCAATGCAAAAATCTGGCTGGATGTGGAAGTCAATGCCGGCAAAATCACCGAAGCGCAGCGCAATCAGGAATTGAATGATATGACGCAAGCGATTGAAGATTTGGTGCTGCGTGATAACCGCTTGCAAACCCAGTTACTGACGCGTGAAGTACAAGCCCAGGTTGACGCCAATACGCTTGATGCCTATGCCGGACTGATCGCCAATCTGGAAGCCGAAGGCGCGCTCTCGCGTGAGCTGGAGCAATTGCCCAGTGTGACCGAATTGGCACGGCGTAAGTTGGAAGGGCGCGGTTTGGTCAGTTCTGAGCTGGCGGTGGTGGTGGCGCACGTTAAAAATCGCTTCAAGCGGATTTTGGCGGAATTGCCTTTAACCGATATGTCCTGGGCCGATACCGTACTCAAGCCGTATTTCCCGGCGTCGTTTGTGGCGACCCGCGCGGCGCTGGATCATCCGCTGGCGAATGCGATTTTAGCCACCGTGTTGGCCAATGAAGCGGTCAACCGTTGCGGCCCGCTGATGGTGGGGGCGCTGGCCAGTAGCCACCACGTGGAACAAACCGCCGTGGTGTGTGCGTGGGCGCAAGCCTGGGCGGCGTTGAATTTAGGCCCGGTCTTTGATGTGTTGGATAACCATGCATTGTTGGTGCCGCCGGATGTCTCGATTGAAGTGGATCGCCACACCCGCGCCTTGCAAAGGGTGATGATTGAAGGCGTGTTGTCGGTGTCACAGGAGCAATTGCAAGGGGTTGGACAACTGAGCGCGCTGTTTACCAATGGTGACATGTTGCAGCGCCTGATGACGGCGGAAGTCCACCCGGCCATGAGCGGTT
>CAMBDR010000258.1 GCA_945864765.1 Janthinobacterium lividum
ACCTATTAAATAGTGATTGTGATTTTTCTTTGCTCATTTCTTTGAGTAATGGAATGAGTAAGTCTGTCTGTGTTGCAATACTATTTTCGGACGGTGTTGCACTGCTAGCATTCCCATCGCCCTGCAATGTGTAATCTGCTTGCATAAGCGTGCTCGTATTGCGCGATATGGCAGTACGTCGCAGGGCAACTTTTATCTTTTTGAATAGTTCAGTACTCGGTAATTCAGTTTCAATTTCATTTTGAGCGGCCTTAAGGCCTGTGCGGACAATATCTATTGGTGTTGTGCCTGCCTGCCCATATGCCAAAGTCTTCGCGACAGCAACACACTTTTTTTGCCATGTGCTGAGATTGCCATCTAGCTGCTTACTTAGCTCATCATAAATTATAATTGCATTGTTCGCCATTTTTTTATCCATGCGTAAAAGGGCCAACATGTATTTCGAAAATGCATAGAGTTCGATGATACTTTTGTTGTCGGAAGCAACATCATAGATAATCGCTTCAAGTGCCTGATGCGCTAATAGACAATGTTGTTCAGATGCTTCAATCTGATTTTGCTGGAATTCAAACAAGCCAAGCCGATTGTGTGCGGTCGCAAATGATTGCAGTGAATTTTTTGCATCATTTATCTCATTTTGTTTATTTTCTTCAGCACTGGTTTTGGCACATGCCCATGCCGACAAGAGCTGACTGATATCTGAAATTTTAACGATTTTGATGGCTTGCTCTATAGCCAAATCAAAATGATTATTCTTGATGAATGCATGCATTAATTCATTTCGATTCAAAATTTCAAGATTTAACCGCTTGCCAGGTGGGAGACTTCGTTTTGCCAAAACGCCTAGTAGTGTGCCAGCAGTGATAATGGGGTCTTGGAGCGGTTTCTTGCTGTTTTGTAATTTTGAGCTGTGGGCATTTAAATTATAGCCCCAGATTTTTGAGAAAATCTCCAATTGCTCAGAAGTCAGGCAAACGCCTGCGTGTAGGCCACGCAGCGCACCGCTTAAAATCCGTGGCCGGATAAAGCTTGGTGTGGCAGGTGTATTTCCATTACCCCATAGCTGAAAATCATGGTGGCATTGTGCATTAGTTATCGAAAATGCGTTCTCATGTTTAAGGGAGTAAGTGACAAAGTATGAGCGCCAGTGGCGACCACCCTCATTATCAGCGACAAATCGTTGGTGGACACCAATCAGGTCAAGTATTGTAATTGTAAAAAGCAGATTTCGATATGGGGCAATAAACGCGGCAATTGGCGTGCCCTGATTCGCCAACGAATCGATGATTGTTAGTGCCTTCGTTGCTAATGGGTCTACCAGTGCTATGGTTTCATGAAAGGTTTTATCCTTGGTGAAATAGTGAACGCCAAAAGCGCTCAGTCTATTTTTGCCAACCTCGAATCCTTGCCATCCACGACCCAAGTCATAATCTGGTGACGACTTATCAAGATTGATTTGCCAGCTTTTCGCCCCCAATCGTGCCCATTCGAATGCAATTTCCGCGAGTTCCATTTCCCGGCCTACTTCATCATCAAATTCATTGGACACAATTGCTTTTATTACCCGTGCTGTTACAAAGTCGGGGCGTGCTCTGGCGACTCTTTCCAGCCAAGCGCATGAAGGCTGAAACGCATCCTGATCGTCGGCGTCTGTAATCAGCCGAAGGCAATCGACGGCGCGATCAAGATAGACCATTGCCAATTGCGTCCGAAGCGCCAATTCTTCCGAAGTCGTAAGGTAGCTAAAGGTAAGGCAAGGCAGGGGTTTATTGCTTAAAACCTCATTGACATCCTCATGGTATAAAAGGCGGTTCTCAGTTGATGATACCTCCAAAGGTGGAATCCATTGAATGAAACTCTGGACTTCGTAGGATGTAATTTCATCGTCCGTAAGCAGGACTTCGCCTTCGCTACGCCAAAGAAATCGATTCTCGCCACGCCGGAAAATGGCGTCGAGGGCAATGGGTGTGACATCGCGTCCATAAAGATTCAGGTATCCAATAATTTCAAGAATTTCGTTCATACTTTTCCTGTCTTGCGCGTTTTGTAATTTACCACCCAGAAAGAGTGCATGCCGACTGGAATAAGGAGTATAGCACTTGATCAAGGGCGCTTGTTTGTTCTATTACTTGAAACTTTATGCGACCTGCTTGTTCCTTTTGCCTCACAGCGCGTAGCGCGTGTGCGTTCATTGTTGTTGATGAACCGGGTGAGCGGATTTCCATGATTGCTACCAATCTGTTTTCAAATGGCAAGGTGTCTTTGGTCAGTAGTTCCCAAGTGAAATTCCAGCGATCAGTGTGATTTAATAGTAATGGATCAATTCCGGTAGGTGGTTCACCCATCATATAGGCATCATAGGTAAAAAACATATGTGCAATCCATTCTTTAAAATAGCCATGCCAGTCGTCGCGAAATGTTAAATTCTGTATAATTTTCTTCAGTTGTTCATCTGTTATGGTCTCTTTAAACTGTGCATCCATTTTCAGCCCACCGGAATCGAAAGGGCGTGCACATTGATTGGCCAACACGGGCGCATAACTTTCTGACTTGCGTAGTGCGAACAGAAGAATAATTTGGGCGGTCACCTTACTCGGTTTTATGCGCGGGGCCAGGTAGCAGAAAACATGATGCATATCGTCATCCGGTTTGTGGTTTTGTTGCTTGGCAGTAGCATTCATGGCTGCTTTGGCCCGCAATGCTGGTTGCGCTTGTACTAGTTCGTGTGTCATCTGTATGGATACGTGCCCCGAGTGTGATGCAGGAATAATATCGGGAAAATCTATTGGCTCAGGCTGGTTATGGCTGCGCATTGCAGTCATATAATCAGTGGTGCTATTGATACGGAAGGGCAGGTCGGCCATTGATATCTCCCTTTAGGATTGGCAAGAAAATTTTGATCCTGTTGGTCGGAGGTGTTTTTTTCTTGGTTGATAGCGCGGAACTTAATTATAGGCGGAAAGCGATAATGCATGGGCGCTAAAGTTATATTTGTCATGTCATCACTCCTTGACCGAAACTGAAATTGTCGCCACCCTCAAGTATACTCCCCCCAGGTAACCAACCGCATCAACCCCAAATACACCCAAAACGCCAACTCATACCACAAGCGTTTATACCAAACAATGCCATCAAAATCATCCAAACTGATCAAAGCACTGTTTTGCGCCGCAGCCACAATATGCTGCCTTAACTCATCGGCAAAGGCGCGATCTTTCATCACCAGATTGGCTTCCTGATTCAAAAACAAACTCAATCCATCGCAGTTACTCGACCCAACCGTGGCCCATTCTTCATCAATCACCGCCACTTTGCCATGCAATTGGCTCACGTTATATTCCATCACCTGCACCCCGCTTCTTAACAGGCGCGGATAAAACGCACGCGCTACCGCATCCTGCAAGGCAAACTGGCCCGTACCCAGCACCAGCGTAACGCGCACGCCGCGTTCAGCCGCCAGGGTCAGCGCACGCTTGAGCTTGCGCCCCGGCGCGAAGTAGGGCGTGGCCAGCCAGACGCTCTCGCGCGCATTGCCCAGGGCATGCAGGTAGGCGCGCTGGATGGTGCGGCGGTTGCCCCAGTTGTCGCGCACGGCAAAACTGACGGCAGGCGGCTTGCTGGACGGTTGCTGAAAATTGCGGCGCAATAGCCGGCTCAGGCGCAAACGCTCAATCCAGGTCACCCGCCCCAGGCGCGCCCAGTGAATTTGCATGTCATACCAAATCGTGCTAACCAAGGGGCCGCTCAGTTGCACGGTAAAATCCCAACGCGGGGCAGCCAGCTTTTTGTTGGGGTCAAAATCGCAAATCCAGTCACTGTTTAAATTCATGCCACCCACAAACGCAATTTTGGCGTCAATCGCACATAGTTTGCGATGGGTGCGCGTCAAACCATGCCAGTACCAAGGGTTAAAGGTGCGATGTAAAACACCACTGGCGGCAAACGCTTGGCGCAAACTGGCGATGCGTTCGCGCCCGGTGCCATGCCAATCGCTAATCACCCGCACCTTGACGCCGCGCTGCGCCGCCTGTTGCAAAGCATGTTGCACCTGCAAACCCACTTCGTCGGCCCCAAAAATATAGGTTTCCAAATAGATTTCAGATTCGGCCCCGGCAATCGCCGCCAACAGCGCAGGATGAAATTGCTCGCCATTGTGCAGCAACGTGAGTTGATTGGCGGCGGAAAAATGCAATGCGCGCATGGGCCTAGCGGAAAGGGGCCAATTGTAAACTGGCAACGATGGGCGCGTGGTCGGACAGTTTCGCCCATTGGCTGCCATGCATCACCTGCGCCGATTCCACGTTAAAACCACGCACGTAAATTCGGTCCAGCCGTAACCACGGCAAAATCGCCGGGAAGGTGCGCGCCGGCACGGGCGAGGGGGTTGCCTGCCGCCGCGCCTTCGCGCCCAGGCGTGGGCCACTGCGCCGCTCATCAAATACTTCAATCACCGACAACTGTTCACGCAGCGGCGCACCCAGGCGATTGCGCCAATCGTTAAAGTCGCCCGCAATAATCACCGGCTCCTTCGGCCCGGCGGTATTTTTCACCATATCAATCAAGGCCTGGGTTTGCAGGTTACGCCCACTGGCAAACAAGCCAAAATGCACCACATAGCAATGCACTACCTGATCGCTGCAATTGAGCGTACAGTGCAAAATGCCGCGCTGCTCAAAGGTATGGGCTGAAACATTGTGGTTATTGACTTCGATGATCGGTAAATTGCTCAACAAGGCATTGCCATGATGCCCGTGCAAATACACCGCATTCATGCCGTAGGCCGAAAGATGGGTGTCGCCCGCCAAAAATTCGTGCTGCGCTTGCTCCGGCCAATGTTTGCCGCCATGCTCGTGGGCACCATATTGCGCGGCGTGGTGGTCGTGGCGGCCTTGCACCTCTTGCAAGAAAATAATATCGACCCCGAGACTGTGAATGGCTTGCTTTAAGGCATGCACTTGCGGCAAGCCGCGCAGCGCGGAGACGCCTTTGTGGATATTGTAGGTGGCAATTCTGAGTTTCATGGCCGACTTTTTGGGTTAGGTTTATTTGGGTTTATTGGGCATTAAAAAATTCATCGAATCGCCAAACTGCGTGCCGGGGCTGCCATCGATCTCCAAAATGCGCAATAATGGTTTGAATACGGTATAGCGGCTCGCTGTCTTACGCACATAGTCTAACACCATTGGGATGTCGTTTAAGTAATGATCTTTGCCATCACGATGATGTAAGCGCGCAAAAATACCAAGAATCTTTAAATGGCGCTGCAAACCCATCCACTCAAAATCCTGATAAAAGCCGTCAATATCCGGGTTGACTGGCAAACCGATACGTTTGGCCGCTTCCCAGTAGCGTACTGCCCAATCGAGCACCATTTCTTCATCCCATTCAATATAGGCATCACGCAGCAGCGAGACCAAATCGTAGGTGATGGGGCCATACAACGCATCCTGAAAATCCAATATACCCGGATTGCCGGGGTGGATCACCATCAAGTTGCGCGAATGAAAGTCGCGGTGGACAGTAACTTGCGGCTGCGCCATGGCGCGCGCGAGCAGGGCCTCGAAGATTTTATCCAGCTCGGCTTGTTGCTTGTCCGTTATGGTGAGGCCCAAATGTTGTTGCAGATACCATTCCGGGAACAGTTTTAATTCACGCAATAAAAACGCCCGGTCATATTCTGGAAAGATGCCAGGTTGGCTGGCGCGCTGGATTTTGAGTAAAGCGCCAATGGCATCCATATACAATTGATGCGCGGTATCGGGGTTGAGCTGGTGTAAATAGGTGGTGTTGCCAAAATCGCTTAATAGCAAAAAACCTTGTTCGGTGTCTTGCGCCAACACCGCCGGGACGCTCACCCCGGATTCGGCCAGAATTTGCCCGACGCGCACAAATTTGGCGCTATCTTCTTGCTCGGGCGGCGCATCCATCACGATCACGCTGCCACCTTGGCAGTCGATGCGGAAATAGCGGCGGAAGCTGGCATCACTCGATGCCGGGCGTAAAGTATCCAGTTGCAGTGGCGCAAAGTCGGTAGACTGTGGCAAATTGCTCAGCCAATTTAGCAATTGTTGATGACGTGGTGTGGAAAGCATAATTTAATTGTAACAAAGATGGATGATCGGGAAGGTAAAACAGTAAAATTGCGAGTCTGAATCAAGTTTCTCCTCAGTTATCTCTATAATACGGGATTCCCTATTCAAGCGGCACCGCATCGCGAATTTTCATGAGCTGGTTACCTGCATATTCAACACCTGTCCAATTACTACGTGTATTGACCACGCTTTTGACGGCGACATCAATCCCGTTGCTGGGTTACGCTCAAGCAGTTGTCAAAAAGCCAAAAATTATTGATGATAAGAATGCCCCGGTGACGGTGCGGGCCGAGAAAATCTCTGGCCGCGTGGATCGCGAAATCAAGCTTGAAGGCGAGGTGGAGTTGCTACGCGATAAAACCCGCATTTTTTCCGACAAAGCTACTTATCGCCAGGTCGAGAGTGAAGTCGAGGCGCAAAGCCGGGT
>CAMBDR010000259.1 GCA_945864765.1 Janthinobacterium lividum
TTTTTTATATCTGGCGCTTTTGTTAGAGTAAGCGCTCGGTTGATTTTTTTGAGAAGTATAATCGCCGCTTTTGCGAAATGCAAGAGCTTTTTAAAAAAACATCGAATAATTTTATTTTGGAAATATTTTTCTTCGAAAAAGGCTACGGAAGTAAAAGTATGCTTTGTACTGTGGAAAGGTTTAGAAGGGAGGCTCCAGCATCGGACTCATTAAAAATGGTTGGTCATGTTATAGTGTTGCCTGATATTAATAGTGAGAAATCATTTATGAAGATAAAACCATTACCAGTGAATTTTACCTTGGCCCAATTTCGTGAAGCGACGCCACTTGATGAGTTTAATGTCTGGACTTTTTTGTTGGATCGCAATAGTGAGCGGGTAGGGGTGAAGCGGCGTGATGCCGCACTGGAAAATTTGGAAAAAATCTTTGTAGCGACCTTTCGCCTGGCCAATACCGTCGGCTTCGGTGCCATGACTCTACGTGATTTATGTCGGGAAACTGGTTTGTCGATGGGTGGTTTGTACGGCTATATTCAAAATAAAGATCAGTTGGCCGACATGATTGACGACACCGTGCGCTATGTGTCCGAGATTTTACCAACCTGGTTTAAAGATGTGCCTGTGCCGCTCGATGAGCTGGAGTGTATATTACGCGCCCATATCTATTTATCGGAAATTTTTCAGCCTTGGGCGTATTTTGTATTTTTGGAATCACGCGCCTTGGCCAATGCACATGGCTTGGTTCCCAAAGAAACGGAAATCGGCATTCAAAGCTATATCAGCCATTTGATTCAGGCCTGCGCCTTTTTTACTGCCGAGGAAGCGACGTTGTTGGCAGCGCATTGCATGTCGATGGTGCAGGATTGGCATTTGAAGCGCTGGAAATTCGGCAGTAATAATATTGGAGCCGATGCCTTTGCCAACAGCGTGGTGCGCTTTGTACGCTCCTACATTCAAATGCGCCAGGGTGAAGCAGGCCTGGTGCCAGGCAATGATCCGGTTCTGGCCGATGTCGCCGCTTAAACTGGAAGCTGCGCGGAAGCGGCAATAGTCCGGGACTCGCAAGTCCGGGACTCGCAAGTCTGGTGGCTTGCTAGCCCGGTGGCTCGCTAGCCCGGGGTTCCGTTATCACGATAACGTAGCGCAATTTCCTGGAATTGTGCTTGCAAGGCAAGAAAAGCATCAACCATATCGGGATCAAAATGTTGGCCGCGTCCGGCCACGATGATATCCACCGCTTCCTGATGCGACATTGCCGCTTTATACACGCGGCGGTTAATCAATGCGTCATACACATCGGCTATTGCCATCAGGCGTGCTGAAATGGGAATTGCATCGCCCACCAAACCTTGCGGATAACCGCTGCCATCCCATTTTTCCTGATGGCTATACGCGATTTCCTTGGCGAAACGCAAAAACTCAACCTGGATCCCCAAGTCACGTTCCGCCGCCATAATCGCGTCACGCCCGAGGGTCGTGTGGGTTTTCATGATGTCAAATTCTTCCGGCACAAAGCGCCCCGGCTTGAGCAAAATGTGGTCGGGAATGCTGACTTTGCCAATATCATGCAGCGGTGCCGACTTAAATATTAATTCAATGTTTTGTTCCGTCAGAAAATCAGCAAAGCGTGGATGCTGCTGCAAGGCTTGTGCCAGGATTTTGACATAGTGTGAGGTGCGGCGAATATGGTTACCAGTTTCAATGTCACGGGTTTCGGCCAGGCAAGCAATGGTGTAGATGGTGACTTCTTGCAAGGCGCTCGCCTCTTGAGTGCGGCGCGCGACTTCTTGCTCCAAAAATTGATCTTTATCGAGTAAAAAATCACGTACCTGCTTCATGGCCAATTGCGTTTTGATGCGCGCCAATACAATCGGTGGGCTAACCGGTTTGGTAATGTAATCGACTGCACCTAATTCGAAGCCTTTTTTTTCATCCGCGACTTCGGACATGGCGGTGACAAAAATCACCGGAATATTGCGTGTTTCAGGATGCGTCTTCAAGTGTTCACAGACCTGGTAGCCATTCATGCCCGGCATCATAATGTCGAGCAGGATTAAATCAATATCCGGATTGGCCAGGGCAATTTTGATGGCGCGCTCACCATTGGTGGCTACCTTGATGCGATAAGTACTGGAAAGCACGGCGCTTAACACGTCGATATTGTCCGGGGTGTCATCAACGACCAAAATGACCGGGGGCTTTTGACTATTCATACCGAATCCTTTTGTGTCAAGCTCAAACCCAGCGCGTCAACCAGGTTGTGTAAATCGGAGAGTGCTGTTTCAAAATCATATTGCGTAATAGCGCGCAGGATTTGCTGCGCCAATGCGTGCTGTGGGCCATGCATTAACATAGGTTCAATCAGACTAAATTCTTGCGCCGCCTTGGCATCATCATCGGCTAATAATTGTTCCAGTGTTTGCAAATGGCTCAAGAGCTGGGCTTGGTCGGGCGGATTGGCGACGGTATGGGTGGCATTGGGCGGTGGTGGCAGTACTCGTGACAGATGGCAAATCACGGCCGATAGCGATTGCTCCAACTCATCCAGGGCATCGTCCACGGCTTCAGGCAGGGGTGCTTGCATGGGCTCTTGCAGGCTGGTAGCCAATTGCTCCGCTTGTTGCGCTAAAAATTGATTGATCTGTTGTTCCAGATGCGCGGCATCTTGCATGACCTGGGTTGCGCCAATATTGCCCGCCAAACCTTTTAAGGTATGTACGGTGCGCACGACTTCCTCAATCTGGTTGGCATGCAGGGCCAAGCGCACCCGATCCAGCGCATCACTCTCGCCTTCAATAAAGCGGTGGCATAATTTATGCAGCAAAGCGGTGTTGCCGCCAATCCGCGCCAGTGCCTGTTGGCTTTGTAAGATCGGTGATTCAGCCAGCGCAAATTCATTTGATACAGCAGTGTCAGCAGCTTCACTGAGCTGTGGTCGGGCGGGTTTGATCCACTGCGCCAAGGTCATGAATAATTGATCGATATCGAGCGGTTTTGCCACGAAATCATTCATGCCGGCGGCCAGACATTTTTCTTTGTCGCCCACCATGGCGTTGGCAGTCATTGCAATCACGGGTAAGTTATCCCAATTCGGATTGTTGCGTATTTCTCGCGTAGCTTGGTAGCCATCCATCACCGGCATTTGGCAATCCATCAGGACACCATCGTAATCTTTTTGCCCGAGCATCGCCAAAGCATGCATGCCATGTGCGGCAATATCCACCGTTACGCCGACCGAGGCCAGAATTTCCTGGGCCAATTCCTGATTCAGTTTATGGTCTTCTACCAGCAGCAAGTGGGCACCGGCAATACTTAATTCAGCCTGTTTGGCTTCGACTTGCCGTTCCTGGCGGCGTGGACGCAGGGCAATTTGCTTGCCAAATGCACTTAATATTTGATCCAGCATGGTCGATGGCGAAACCGGCTTGGTCAAAATGCCATGCACCTGGATCTCACCCAGTTGGTCGAGTAAATCCTCGCGGCTATACGCGGTGATCATCACAAAGGTGGGTGTTTTTTCGATACTGCTATCGCCATGCACCTGGCGTAGCGTTTCTACGCCATCCATGCCGGGCATTTGCCAATCCATTAAGATTAAGCCATACGGTTTTTTCTCGGCTTGAGCTTTGCGTAAGGCAACAATCGCAGAAGCACCATCGCCGACGGCATCGGCTTCGAGTTTTAAAGAATGGAGCATCGTGATAAAAATATCGCGTGCGCTGGCATTGTCATCCACCACCAGCACCCGTAGGCCCAGCATCGCCTCGCCTAATTCGGGTTCGATTTGTTGTTCCTGAAGTTGAAACTGTGCGGTGAAATAAAAATTACTGCCTTGCCCCAGAATGCTATCGACCCCGATTTCGCCATGCATGATTTCAACCAGGCGGCGGCTAATCGTCAAGCCAAGTCCGGTGCCGCCATACTTGCGGGTGGTTGACGCATCGGCCTGAGTAAAGGCCGAAAACAGCTTGGTTTGTTGTTCCGCGCTGATACCCACGCCGGTGTCACGAATGTCAAAACGTAAGATCACCGTTTGATCTTTGCGCGACAATGCGCGAATTGAAATCACGACTTCGCCATGCTGGGTAAATTTGATGGCATTGTTACAAAGGTTAAGCAAAACTTGGCCCAGACGCAAAGGATCGCCGATCAGTGCATGGGGCAGTGTGGTGGGAATGTCGAATAATAATTCGAGTTGTTTTTCTTGCGCCTTGATAATGCAATTGTCCGCGATATGCTGCATTACGTCATCGAGTTGGAATTCAAGATTTTCGAAATGCATTTTCCCGGCTTCAATTTTGGAAAAATCCAAAATATCATTGATGATGCCCAGTAGATTGTGGGCCGAGCTTTCTACCTTTTCCAGATACTGACGTTGCTTTTTGGTGAGTTCGGTTTGTAAGGCCAAATGGGTCATGCCAATAATCCCATTCATCGGGGTGCGGATTTCATGGGACATATTGGCCAAAAATTCTGATTTCAACTTGCTGGCATCTTCCGCCACCTCCACCGCATGGCGCAATTGGTGTTCATTGGACAAGCTGCTGGTCATGTCTTTTAGTGCTTGTAATAAAAGACCCGTTTCATCATGTGACTTGATATCAATTTGGCTGCTTAAGTCGCCATGTGCTACCCGCTGCGCAATATGCACTGCAGCGGCCAAGGGTGCCGTGATGGTTTTTGTCATCCAAATCATGACTGAGATACTGCCGAGGATGGCGAGCAAGCCAAATCCAATGGCAAACATAATCGCAAGCCGGATGTCTTCTTGAATTTTGCTATGGGCCGCATGGGATTTTTGTTCTTGTAAATCCACTAACTTATTAATGTGTTGCAAAAGGGTATTCAAGGCTGGCAGGGCCGCATGATTCATTCTTTCGGCAGCCTTGTCGATATTGCCTTCTTCCACCAAATCGGCAAAATCAATAAATGATTCGTAGTAGCGTTGCCTATCCTGTTCGATTTCTTGAATAAGTTGGCGACTACCAGTATCACTAATCATGGTTTGTAATTGTGGGAACTCTGCATCGATCAGCCTTTTTAATTGATCGATTTGTTCATATAAATTAACGCGTTGTTGTTTATCTTTTTGAATAATGAGGCTGACAATATGCAGCGAAGCTTGCCTTGAATCGCTGGCAATTTTTTGGATGGCAGTCGTGCTACGCCAATGTTGTTCGATGACTGCAGTATTGCGGTCGAGTAATTGAATAAATCGCCAAAAACCGATGAGCGTAATCAATACCATCAAAATTAAGAGCACGCTATAGCTAATGGTCAGGCGAATGCTAATTTTAAAATCACGAAAACGCATGGGGCTATCCTAAAGTGCGACAAACAATGATTGGTCAGCGGCAAGGCATCGGGAGAATATAAGGTTCAAGTCACCGTGCCATCACCACCATCCGGTGCGTAAGTCGGCAAAACCATTGAAATGACCGTGCCTTGCCCGATTTGGCTCTGAATCGAAATTTTTCCCCCAAGTACACCCGTCACCAAATTATAAACAATATGCATGCCCAGACCAGAGCCACCCTGGCCCAGTTTTGTGGTGAAAAACGGATCGAATACGCGTGATAAATTCTCTTGCGTAATGCCCACACCATCATCGCTGAATGTGACTTCAATAGTCTGGTCATCGAGCCGTTTGGTTGCGAGCCGCATACTGCCGTGATTACGTCCCTCAAAGGCGTGAGCCAGGGAATTGGTAACGAAATTGGTAATAATTTGGCCCAAGGGGCCGGGGTAGCTTTCCACTGCAATATCAGGCTGGAGGTCGAGTTGCAAGGTGTAAGGCGTTTTTTTATACATTGGTTCGAGCGTGGTGAGAACTTCCTCCAGGGCTTGGCGCAAATCAAAGCTACGTCGATGGTTACTTGATTGATCCACTGCCACTTGTTTAAAGCTGCTCACCAGTTCTGCCGCACGTTGTAAGTTGCGTACCAAAATTTCCGAACCCTTGGCCGAGGCTTCCAGGGATTGTGCCAAAATGGCGCGCCGTGGATGGCCGCTACGGATTTCATTGAGCATGAAATCCGCATTTTCTTGCAGGGTGCTGGCGACCGTTACGCTATTGCCAATGGGCGTATTTAACTCATGTGCGACCCCCGCTACCAAGGAACCCAGCGCGGCCATTTTCTCAGAGCGCAACAATTCGCCTTGCATATTTTTTAAAGAGCCCAACGCTTCGCCTAATTCGTGATTGGCTTCTTCCAGATTCAGTGTGCGCTGACGCACCCGCTGTTCGAGCTGAATATTTAATTCACGAATTTCATTTTCAATTTCGCGTTGTCGGCTTACATCGATTGGGGAAAATAAAATCATTTTGGTACCACTGGCCTCAATGATGCGGCTGGAGAGCAGGCATGTATAGACAGTTCTATTTTTATTGCAAAATTTTACCTCGTATCGGTCAACATATTGCTGCCGGATTAGCAGATCGAGAAAAGGTTTTCGGTCATCAGGATCCGCCCAAATTTGGACTTCATAGGGCGTTTTACCTATCATTTCTTCCCGTG
>CAMBDR010000260.1 GCA_945864765.1 Janthinobacterium lividum
CCGTTTTTACACAATTGCCATAAATCGCCAGCGAATGTTCAGCAATCACAAACCCACGTTGCTGCGCAATATTGTTTTGCCTTTGCTCAATTTCCACATCGCAAAATTCTTCCACCCGGCCACAATCGAGACACACCAAATGATCATGATGCTCGCCTTCGTTCAATTCAAAAATCGCCTTACCCGATTCAAAATGGTTGCGATGCAACAAACCCGCCTGCTCAAACTGCATCAACACCCGGTACACCGTGGCCAAACCAATGTCCATACTCTCATTTAATAACACTTTATACACATCTTCCGCCGTCAAATGCCGAACCTTGCTATTTTGGAAAATTTCCAGGATTTTTAAACGGGGTAAGGTGGCTTTCAAGCCGCTGGATTTCAAGTCAGAGGGGGTATTATTCATGTTTATTACTCACAGAAGGATCAACTGCATTATCATATAGGGTTTTGGCACTAGCGCTGCATCCGCGCTCAATTTAATTGCGATTACTTATGCGTATCTCATCTTATATTTCTTCAAAAAATTGTCAATTAAACCTTTCAAGGTCAACCAAGGCGATTAGCGCCGCCTGTTTGGCTTGGTTGTTCGTGGGCTGCGCCAGCAAACCCAATCCCTTAATCGGTGATCCGTCCCAGGCCGATTACGTGACCGCAGGTGTGGCCAAATCCAGCCCGCCCCCCGCGCCCGCAGCCAGCGCACCCGCTGCGCCTGCACCCGTACTGGCCAGCACCAGCACCACCAGTGCGACCACCAGCGGCACCACCGACGGCGTGCAAACCACGGTGGCAAACAAAACCTGGATGCAACAATTATTGTACCGCTTCACCCCGTTTCGCATTAACATCCACCAGGGCAACTTTATTTCCCAGGAACAAATCTCGCAATTAAAAGAAGGCATGACGCGCGAACAAGTGCGCTTTATCCTTGGCACGCCCCTGGTTGCCGATGTGTTTCACGCCGATCGTTGGGATTACCCCTTCCGCCTGCAAAAAGGCAATGGCGAAATCACCGCCAGCCGGGTCACGGTGTTTTTTAAAGATGAAAAAGTCGCGCGCTTTAATGGCAAAGATTTGCCCACCGAGCAAGACTATATCAATCAATTGGCCGGGCCAGTCAAAAAAGCCAGCCCTGCGCCAGCCGAATCCAAGCAACCGCCCACTCAAACCAAATAATGCCATGACGCCATTAAAAATCGCCATCGCCGGGGCCAGTGGCCGTATGGGCCACATTCTGATCGAAACGCTGATCAGCCAGCCGGATGCCAAACTCTGTGGCGCGTTGGACCATGCCAACAGCCCCGCCATCGGGCAAGACGCCAGCGCCTTTCTGGGTCAACCCTGCGGTGTCACCATTGAGGCCAATCTGGCCCAGGGCTTGGCCGACGCCGATTATTTGATCGATTTCACCCGCCCCGAAGGCACGCTCGAACATTTGGCTTTTTGCGCAGCCCACGGCAAAAAAATGATTATCGGCACCACCGGTTTTGATGCCGCCGGCAAAGCCGCGATTGCCGCCGCCGCTGAAAAAATTGCCATCGTGTTTGCACCAAACATGAGTGTGGGGGTGAATGTGACCATGAAACTGCTGGAAATGGCCGCCAAAAACTTTGCGCTGGGCTACGATATCGAAATTATCGAAGCCCATCACCGCCATAAGGTGGATGCACCATCCGGCACGGCGCTGCAAATGGGTCAGGTGATCGCCGATACGCTGGGCCGCAATCTGGATCAGCACGGCGTGTTCGCGCGCGAAGGCGTAACCGGGCCGCGCGACCCATCTTCCATCGGCTTTGCCACCATTCGCGGTGGCGATATTGTGGGCGACCATACGGTGTTGTTTGCCGGCATCGGCGAGCGAATTGAAATCAGCCATAAATCCAGCAGCCGCGCCACCTACGCGCAAGGGGCTTTGCGCGCCGCGCAGTTTTTGGCAGGCAAGACACACGGCTTATTCGATATGCAAGACGTATTAGGCTTACGTAGTTAAACGGAACAAAGCACCAAGGAAAGCGCATGAATACACTCGCACAACCCGGCTTTAATTTGGCGCGCTATTGGGCGCAAGGCGATGCCATCAGTCATTTGGTGGCGCTGGCCCTGATTGTGATGTCATTGCTGAGTTGGTATTTTATTTTGTCCAAGCTATGGAGCACCTGGCGCGTGCGCCGCAGTGCGCGTGGGCTGGATCAATTTTGGCAAGCACCACAACTGAGCGATGCCATCGCCAGCCTGGAACAAACCGATCTGGAACAAATTTATACGCCATTGGCACGCCATTGCCTGAATGTGATGCAAGCGGGTGAAAAATCAAGCCATACCATGGAAGCGGAAGTGGACCCGGGTGAGCGCATGACGCGCCATTTGCGCCAGGATATTACCCGCGCCACCCTGCGCCTGGAGGCGGGCCTGACCATTCTGGCATCAATCGGTGCAACCGCGCCCTTTGTTGGCTTGTTAGGCACGGTGTGGGGCATTTACCATGCGCTGGCGGCGGTATCGTTCACGGGGACGGTGCAAATCGATAAAATCGCCGGGCCAGTGGGTGAAGCGTTGATTATGACGGCGCTGGGCTTGGTGGTCGCCATTCCGGCGGTTTTGGCCTACAATGCTTTGGGGCGTATGAATCGGGTTACACTAGCCGAACTGGATGGATTTGCCCACGATTTGCATTCTTACCTGACCACGGGCAAGCGCAAAATGGCTTGAACCAGCGGCTTGAACCAAGCTTAGACATTTCCCCCAAAGAGGCACCGTATGACTTTTGGCAGTTTTGACCCGAAAAGTAATTTGCCCCCGATGGCAGAAATCAATGTCACGCCGATGGTGGATGTGATGCTGGTGTTGCTGGTGATTTTCATCATCACAGCGCCCCTGCTGACGCATTCGATCAAACTTGATTTGCCCAAAGTCGAAGCCGAAGTGGCCGCACCGCAAGGCGAAGCGGTGACGATTTCGATTGATGGGCGCGCCAAACTGTATTGGAATAATGATTTGGTCACGCTGCCGGAATTGGAAAAACGCCTGAATCTGGCCGCCCAACGCGAGCCGCAGCCGGATTTGCAAATTCGGGCCGACAACGATACCCGCTACGAAATCATGGCGCAGGTGATGTCCGCCGCACAAAAAAACGGCATCGACAAACTGGGCTTTGTCACCCAACCGAAAGCCGAAAACAGCAGCAGTGGTGCAGCCGCCTCGTCAACCACGTCAGCCTCATCAGCCTCATCAGCCAGCAAACCTTAAAACATTCCCCGTTAACTTTTACCTTAATCTTTCACCACCATGTCAGCTCAAATCATCAACGGCAACGACCTTTCCAAACAACTGCGCGCACAAGTTGGCCAACGCGCCGCCGCACTAACCGCGCAAGGCAAGCAACCGGGCTTGGCCGTCATTTTGGTGGGCGAAGACCCGGCCAGCCAAGTGTATGTGCGCAATAAAGTCAAAGCCTGCGCCGACACGGGTTTGCATTCGGTGTTTGAGAAGTATGATGCCAATTTATCCGAAGCCGACTTGCTGGCGCGCATTGCCGCCTTGAATGCCGATGCCCGCATCCACGGGATTTTGGTGCAAATGCCGCTGCCCAAACATATTTCACCGCAAAAAGTAATTGCCGCCATTGCCACCCATAAAGATGTCGATGGTTATTCGGTCTTAAGTGCGGGCGAATTGATGAGTGGCTTACCCGGTTTTCGCCCTTGCACCCCGTATGGCTGCATGAAAATGATTGAAAGCACTGGCGTCGATTTACGTGGCAAACACGCGGTGGTGATCGGGCGCAGCAATACCGTGGGCAAACCGATGGCACTGTTGCTCTTGCAAGCCAACGCCACCGTCACCATATGCCATAGCGGCACGCCGGATTTGGCTTATCACACGCGCCAGGCTGATATTGTGGTGGCAGCGGTGGGACGGCGCAATACCTTGCGCGGCGATATGATTAAACCCGGCGCACTGGTGATTGACGTGGGCATTAACCGCGACGACCAAGGCAAGCTGTGCGGCGACGTGGATTTTGCCAGTGCCAGCGAAGTGGCTGGCTATATTTCCCCGGTGCCGGGCGGCGTAGGGCCAATGACCATTACCATGTTATTGGTCAATACGATTGAAGCGGCAGAGCGCGTGGCTTAAACCATTCGCTGAACCATTCAATGAACATTTTTTTACTCTTGTAGGCAAAGGCAGCAAATGGATAATCCCTTACTCAATTTAAACGGTTTAATTCCGTTCGATCAAATCAAGGCGGAACATGTTGGCCCGGCGATTGATCTGTTATTGGCGCAAAACCGGGATTGCGTGGCCAAATTGGAGCAGCCCATTGCCAATATTTGCTGGGACAATTTCGTCGAACCGTTTGAACAGGGTACGCAAGCGCTGGGCCGCGCCTGGGGTGCCGTCAGCCACTTGAACGGGGTGATGGATAACCCCGAGCTGCGCGCCGCCTACAATGAAAATCAACCCAAGGTGACCGAATTTTTCACTTCGCTGTCGCAAAACCTGAAGCTGTTTCAGCAATACAAAGCCATCGACGCCAGCCCCGCTTACGCTGGCTTAAATTCTGCCCAGAAAAAAGTGATTCAAGACGCGTTGCGTGATTTTCGCCTGGGCGGGGCAGAATTACCCGAGGAGCAAAAACCAAGGTTTGCCGAAATCCAGGAACTGGCAGCCAAAACCTCGACCCGGTTTTCGGAAAACGTGCTCGATGCCACCAATGATTTTCATCTGGACGTGGAAAACGAAGCCGAGCTGGACGGCATCCCCGAAGACGCCAAACAGGCGGCGCGCGCAAACGCAGAAGCTGCGGGCGTGCCAGGCTACCGCTTTACGCTACACTTCCCCTCGTTTTTCCCGGTCTTGCAATACGCCAATAATCGCAAGCTACGTTCCATCGTGTATCGCGCCAATGTCACCAAGGCCTCCGATCAAGGTGAGATGTTTAGCCAGCCAGAACAGTGGGACAATTCAGCCAACATCCAAACCCTGCTGGCCTTGCGCGCGGAAGAAGCCAAGATGTTAGGCTACGCCAATTTTGCCGAAGTGTCGCTGGCCCCCAAGATGGCGCAAAGCCCACAGCAAGTCATCGACTTTTTACAGCAACTGGCGCAACATGCGCGCCCCTATGCCGAGCAGGATTTGGCCGAGTTGCGCCAATTTGCCAGCCAGCAGTTAGGCCTGGATGACTTACAGGTTTGGGATCTGAGCTATGCCTCAGAAAAGCTGCGCGAAGCCAATTATGCCTTTTCGCAAGAGGAAGTGAAGCAATACTTCCCTGCCCCCAAGGTCTTGCAAGGCTTGTTTGGCTTGATTGAATCAATGTACAAGGTGCAAATCTTGCCGGATCAAGCCACCACTTGGCACCCGGATGTGCAATTTTTCCGCATTGAGCGCGATGGCCAGTTGATCGGGCAATTTTATATCGATTTATATGCCAGAAAAGGCAAACGCGGCGGGGCCTGGATGTCGGGCGCGCGCAGCCGCTACCGCAGCAGCGTGGCAGCCGCTGGCAGCGCTTACCAAACCCCGATTGCGTATATGGTTTGCAACTTCACCGCACCGCTGGCGGGCAAACCATCGCTGCTCACACATGATGAAGTGACCACCCTGTTCCACGAATTTGGCCATGGTTTGCACCATTTACTCACCCAAATCAATGAAACCAGTGTGGCCGGAATTCATGGCGTGGAATGGGATGCGGTGGAATTACCCTCCCAATTCATGGAAAATTTCTGCTGGGAATGGGATGTAGTGCAATCGATGAGCGCGCATATCGACACCGGCTTGCCACTCCCGCGCACCTTGTTCGATAAAATGCTGGCCGCGAAAAACTTTCAGTCCGGCTATATGACGTTACGCCAGGTTGAAATGTCCTTGATCGATATGTTACTGCATATCAATATCGATGCTTCTGGCAGTGGTGTGCAAGACTTGATTGATCAGGTGCGCAAGCAGGTATCGCTCTTTCCGCCCCCGCCGTGGAATCGCTTTCAGCACGCATTCAGCCATATTTTTGCCGGGGGTTATGCGGCGGGTTACTATAGTTACAAGTGGGCAGAAGTATTATCGGCCGATGCCTATGGCGCGTTTGAAGAAAGCAGCGACATCAAGGCGACCGGGCACAAATTTGAAGCGGAAATTCTGGCCGTGGGTGGCTCCCGCCCGGCGATGGATTCATTTATTGCGTTTCGCGGCAGAGAACCGAATATTGAGGCATTATTACGCCATAGCGGCATGGTTGCCCACAACGCTGCCCACAACGCGGTCAACCACGCAGTCAACCACGACCGCGCTGCCCATAAGGTTTAGGAGACTTTCATGAAGATGCAATCACGATTCAAACAAGCGCTGTTGCTGGCCTGCCTGATATCTCTGGCATGCGCCGCAACCAGCAGTATGGCACAGCTTTACAAAACGGTCGGGCCGGATGGCAGGGTGACCTATAGCGACACGCCGCCGCCCGTGGGCAAGGCGGAGCGCAAAAATGTAAGCGGCAACGGCCCCAATGAAGT
>CAMBDR010000261.1 GCA_945864765.1 Janthinobacterium lividum
TGCTGGCCTGGCCCAATTCAGTTCGATTCTGCGCTTCCTCGGTTTTGCTGGCCTGAGCTATGTATTTATGTTGATGACCAACGACAGCTATCAACTGAAACTGGCCTTACTGGTGTTTGGCATCAGCGTGATGATGGTAACCGCCATGCAAGCCGAGGTCAAAGCCATTCCGCAGCAAGCCATTGACCATTGCAAAACGCTGGGTATGAAAGATTGGCGCATCACCTGGGGACTGGTGATTTTAGGCAAAGCCGATGTGTTTTTGGATTTGGTACGGCAAAACGCCGCCATCGGCTGGACTTTGTTGACCATGGTGGAAGGCTTAACCCGCTCGCAAGGCGGCATCGCAGCCATGTTATTGAATCAAAATCGCTATTTTCAGTTGAGCGGCGCGATTTGGATGCCAACGGCCAGCCAACGGGCGGTGCGCACATCAAATATCACGATGATTTGATTGAGCGCGGCCTGGCCTGGCATCAAAATATTGACCAAACGGCGGCGTTTTTTACATTGAGTAAAGAGATCAAGCAGCGCTTTGCGCAGTTGTAAAGAGCAAGTATGGGTTTGGGTGCTTTAGCTGCCGTATTGTGAATCAGCGGGTGAATTGGTAAGGACTCGTAAGGACTGATAAGGACTGATTTTTCAGTGTTAATGAGCAGTACGCTTGGCGCATTAGGGCTAGCTTTATGTCAGCGGTAAACCGGGCGATGCTCTGGGGAGATCGTTGCCGCGATTTTGTGCGGATTTAATCCTGCGCCTTGGAAAATGTTCCGTTGTCGTGTTTAAAGTTGTACTTGGATCGTGGGCTTGAGGTAGAATACTTCGGGCAGGTGGCTTAGGTGGCTTAGGTGGTTCGAATTTTCCATCTATCATGATAAAATGCAAAAATGCAAAAATGTTACTGCCGGAGGAACTGGCAACGGCCATCTAATGAGTTGGAGAAGATAACATAAGATTGATTGTTTTACAAGGCAATTTTTTTGAATTGGTGAGATTAAACGGAGAGAGTTTTATGTCGAATTTATTGCAGAATGCCGTTGAAACAAGCGATGTCGGGAATAATAAAGGTGAATCCCAAACGCAAGAGAGAACAATAAGCGGAAATTACTATAATGAAGAAATCGCTATTGTTGGCATCGGTTGCCGTTTTCCAGGTGGTTCTGCTAATCCCGAAAAGTTCTGGGAATTGCTCATTGGTGGTCGGGATGGGATTATAGATGTTCCCGAAGGACGTTGGGATACCAAACGCTTCTGTGATCCGGATGCCAGTCAAATTGGCCGGCTTTATGTTAATCGGGGCGGTTTTTTGCAGCATGACATTCGCGAGTTCGATCCCATGTTTTTTGGCATCTCGCCGCGTGAAGCCGACTTTCTTGATCCTCAGCAACGGCTCCTGTTGGAAGTCGCGTGGGAATCGATTGAAAACGCAGGCCTGGATGCCGATCAGTTGATTGGTTCGAATACAGGGGTTTTTGTGGGTGGGTTCATGATGGACTCCATGATTACACAGTTAAGCCCGCTCAACCGCGACTCCATTGGTTCACATACTGCGGTCGGGTTTACGTTGGCGATGTTGGCTAATCGTCTTTCTCACTCATTTGATTTACGTGGCCCGAGCATATCTTTAGACACAGCGTGCTCGGGTTCGCTGGTTGCGACACACCTGGCTTGCAATGGAATTTGGAATGGCGATTGTGATATTGCGCTGGTAGGCGGTGTTAATGTCATGCATCGTCCCGAAGTGATGATGGCCATGTGCAAAGGGAAGTTTTTGGCCAAGGATGGGCGCAGCAAGAGTTTTGATGCGGAAGGCGATGGTTATGGGCGGGGCGAAGGCGCGGGCATGGTGGTTCTTAAGCGCAAATCGGCGGCCATCGCCGCTGGCGACAGGATTTATGCCACCATTCGTGCTACTGGTTGTAATCAAGATGGCCGTACTGACGGCATCACCGTACCTAACCCTGCTTCTCAGGCGGCCTTGATCAGGCAGGTTTGCGCCAGAGCTGGCGCTGTGGCGGCGGATATCCGTGTGTTTGAGGCTCACGGTACGGGCACCGCAGTGGGCGACCCACTGGAAGCGAGTGCCTTGGGGCAGGCGGTGGGTAAAGATAGAGCCGAAGGGGATGCTTGTGTTGTTAGCTCGGTGAAAGCCAATATTGGCCATCTGGAAGCGGCGGCCGGCATTGCTGCGGTAATCAAAATGGCACTCACTTTGCACCACGGTGTGATTCCTCCGCTGGCGAATTTGAAGACCCCCAATCCCGCGATACCATTTGATCAACTCGGGCTGCGCCTGCCTTTGTGCGCAGAAACCATACCGGATGATGGCAGGCCTTTCCTCGCGGGGGTAAACTCCTTTGGTTACGGTGGCACGAATGCGCATGTGTTGATGCAGGGCTTTCGCAATGCAAGTACCTCATCCTCCTGCGAGGTTGCTAATCAATATTTAATGGTCGCCTCGGCACGTGACGCAGATGCGCTGAAAGCCTATGTTGCTGCATTGCGGAGCACCATTGCCGAGCATGATGCCTCGAACTTTCCCGATTTGGTGTATTCCTCGGCACGCCGCCGGACTCATCACTCGCATCGCCTGACACTGGTTACCAGTGGTCGGGAGCATGCTTTGGAACACCTCGATGCATGGCTCGCCCAGGGCTTCGATGACGCCGTTAGTGACGGGCAAGCGCCTACTCATATAACCGTTGCGCCCGTGTTTGTGTTTACGGGTATGGGGCCGCAATGGTGGCGCATGGGGCGCGATCTTTACCGTGACGAACCCGTTTTTCGGAATTTTGTGGATCAGTGCGATCAAATTTTCAGAGAAATTGCAGGCTGGTCCATCCTCGAAAAAATGCAGGCTGACGAGGCCAGCTCCACCATGTCAGACACGCAAGTGGCCCAGCCCGCTAACTTCGTCATTCAGGCAGCGCTGACTGAGTTGTGGAAGTCGAAAGGTGTTTATCCTGCGGCCATCGTCGGGCACAGTGTTGGCGAGGTTACGGCAGCGTATGTCGCTGGTTGCTATGGGCTTCGTGATGCGCTCAAGATCAGCTTTCACCGTAGTCGTATCCAAAAACAGGCCGCCGGTAAAGGTAGTATGTTGGCCTTGGGTTGCAGCGAGCAGGACGCGATGAAGGTGCTCGCTCCGTACTCGGATGTGGTTTCTGTTGCGGCAATTAACAGCCCAGGCTCGGTGACCTTGGCGGGTGATTCTGATGCGCTCGCCCGTATTGCTGAACAGGTGACGACGTTGGGGTGGTTCAATAAAGCACTACAAGTGGAGGTTCCCTACCATAGTCCGGCCATGGAGCCACTCAAGCCAGAGACGCGAGAAAGTCTGGCTGATCTGCAAATTTTCCCGCCACAGATTCCGCTTTACTCCACTGTGCGCGGTGAAAGAGTTGAGGTCGCTTTGCATGATGCCGAATATTGGTGTGACAATATTCGTGAGCCAGTTTTGTTTGCCAAAGCCATCGCGGCGCTGGTGGAAGATGGTCACAAATTATTCCTTGAGGTGGGGCCACACCCTGTGTTATCGACTTCAATGAAGCAGATTTTTTCCGCACGGGGAATCGAAGCCAAAATCGTGGCATCGATGCGTCGTGGCGAAGATGAATCGAATGTCTTTGCAAAGGCAATGGGCGATCTGTACTGCGCAGGTTATAAAATGAACTGGGCGGCGATTTACCCGAACGGTCACTTCCTTGAGTTGCCGGCTTACCCTTGGCAGCGCGCGATTCACTGGAATGAAACCGAGGCGGGGCGGTTGGATCGCCTGGGCACCGTGATTCATCCTCTTTTGCAGCGTTTGGTCGATGCGCCCGGTCATGTCTGGGAAAGCAGCTTGAATCCACGGTTTCTCCCATTCCTGATGGATCATCAGGTGCAAGGCCTGGTTTTATTGCCCGGTGCGGCGTATGTTGAGACTGCGTTGGCGGTGTATCAGGCATGTTTTGCGAGTGGCCCGTGTTTGCTCGAAGATATTGCATTTCGTCGTGCTTTGGTTGTGGACCCCGCCGATGAATCGGAGCTGCGTGTTGAAGCCAGTGACAGCGGCGGATTTAAAATTTATAGCCGCAGGCGTAATAATAAGGCACCGTGGGATTTAAATTCCGAGGGTCGAATTTCGATGCAAGTGCCTAAAAATGCCACATCGTTTGATCATGAATTCGCCCTGGCCGGCTGTACCCAAAGTAAGGCCAAGGCTGATCACTATGAGGAAATGGCGCAAAAAGGACTTTATTATGGGCCTGCTTTTCAGGGCGTTTCAGAGCTACGTTGGGGCGATGGTGTCGTCATGGCGCGCGTGCTTGAAACCGAACCAGATGGCGAGACCTGGCTTAATCCTACGAAACTGGACGCCTGTTTCCAAGCGTTGCTGACCATTATGCCCGCTGGCAGTGGCACATTCCTGCCCACAGGGATTCGCAAGGTGATTTATCGTCGCCAGCCTGGCAGCGATTTCTGGTGCCATGGACGCATCGTGCATATGGCAGCGGATTGGTTGGAGGCGGATCTTCGCTTGTATGACGAGCAAGGCGCGATTGCTGAAATTATTGGACTACGTTGCCAGGCGCTACCCAACACCTTGTCCCAACAAGGCGATATTACCCGCGACTGGACATACAGCCAAGTATGGGAGAGCGTGGAAGCGCCCAAGCGGACTCTGGATCAGGCCCGTTTCCTCGTCGCTGGATTGGGTAATGACTTTGCGCCCTTGGTGAGTGCTTTGGAAAAAGCGCCCGGTATTGGCGTTACTTCGCTGGACTTTGGCAAAAATGTGTGGTCTGCCGAGCAAAGGGCAGACTATCTTCTTTCGGAACTGGGCCGATTGGTAAAGGCGAGTATTGAAGAAAAAACGCCTTATCAGAGCATTGTGTTTGATCTGGGCGCAAGCGCTGACTGGCATCAGGCGGAAACGGAACCGGTCATTTTGCTGTTGCGTGTCATTCAGTCCTTGGTGGGATGGGTGCAGGGCGCGGCGACATGTCCTCGAATCTATGTGCTCACGCGGGATGCGCAAGCCGTCGTTGCTGGCGATGGCCCTACGCCGGCATGGGGTGCGTTGATCGGCTTAATGCGGGTTGCCGGGACGGAATATCCTATGTTGCAGCCTTGTGTTATCGACCTTGGTGTCGATGACGACGTGCAAGCCGTGGCCCTGGAACTGCTTGCGGATACCGAAGAGGATGCGGCTGCCTGGCGTGCTGGCGTGCGTTATGTGCAGCGCCTGACACATCTGTTACTGGAGGATGCGCAGAGCGATCAAGATACCTCTGTCGCCATTGACCAGGATACGCATTTTGAATTGCAGCTTACCGATCCCAAACAGTTGGACTCGCTGACTCCCTTGCTTGGTGAACGTAGCAGTGTTGAACCACTTCAGGTTGAAATTCAGGTCGATGCCTGTGCTGTACTGCCCAAGGATTTGCATGCGTTGACTCATGCCGGACAGGCGGGCAGCGTCGTCGCTGGCACCGTTGTTCGCGTGGGTAGCGCGGTCAGTGGCATTAGTTTGGGTGATCGATTCGTTGTTTTGGCGGCCAACACATTGTGTCGTCACGTTGTGTTTGATCCAAACCTGACCTATACCATGCCGATTCCCGTGGGCATGAGTGCGGCTTGTGCGGTGGTGACCCCATTACCGTTTATTTTGGCGATGTATAGTGTTGAACAGCTTGGCTGTTTGCAGGCCGACGAGACTGTGCTGATTCACAACACAGCGGCAGGGATGTCCTTGGCTGCGATTGAATTGGCCAAGCAAAAAGGTGCACGTGTCATTGTTGTGGTTCAGAGTGATGCGGCAGCGGCACAACTGAGCGGTTCGGTCGAGACCATTAATGTTGCGCATGAAGACTTGGAAAGCGCGGTTCGTGCCTTGACCAATGGACGAGGTGTTGACCTGGTCATTGACGCACACAATAAACTGGCCGAACTTGACGTTGCCGTATTGGCTGAATTTGGGCGCTTGGTGAGTATTTCAGGCGGTGGCGCGCAGCGCGGTGTCACGCTGAGTGGCATGGCGAATCGCTCCGACATTAGTTTGTTGATTGGCGATGTGAATAACTTGATTGTGGCGCGCCCTGGTTGGGTGCGCAAGATGCTCGATCTGCTGGCGCAACAGTTGGCTTCAGGAGAGTACAAACCCGTACCACAACGCACGTTTGCCCTTGATGAATTGTCGGCTGTCTTGCCTGCCGTGGATGATGCCAATGGCGTGGGCTGTGTGGTGCTTGACTTGGGCGCGCAGGGCAATGCACGCGCACAGTCGTTGCAGAGTCAGACCCTATTCCGCAAGGACGGTAGCTATCTGATTACCGGCGCTTTTGGTGGTTTTGGGCAGGAACTTGCGCGCTGGATGGCCAAAGGCGGTGCGGGTGAGTTAATTCTGCTTAGCCGTCGTGGTGAGGCCGACCCTGCTGCCGCAGGCTTGCGCAAAGACCTGGAAAATCTGGGCAGCCGTGTCTCAATCCATGCGGTGGATGTCTCCGACGCAGCGCAGGTTGA
>CAMBDR010000262.1 GCA_945864765.1 Janthinobacterium lividum
CACTTTGCAGCTTGGGGGGAGGCGCATGGCGGACCTGCGGCCAAGGCGGTGAATCACAACACCTTCTCCATAAACACACTAAAGGGATCTTCTTTATAGTCCGCAAACGGCGGCCCCAAAACAAAGCCCTCGCTGGCATACAATTTATGCGCCGCAGCAAAACCCGCCGTGCTGCCGGTTTCCAAACTCAAACGCGCATAGCCGCGCTCTTTGGCCACCGCCAAAATATGCAGCAACAAAGCCCGTGCCACACCTTTACGCAAGTGCGCAGCCGTTGTGCGCATCGATTTCAATTCAGCATGGCGCGCATTCAATTCTTTGAGCGCGCCGCAGCCCATTAACTCGCCATCTTCCCAAACCGTCCAAAATGTAATCTCCGGTTTGCGCAAACCGCTTAAATCCAGGGCAAACACACACTCCGGTGGTGATTCTGCTCGCATGCCTCGCATATGTTCTTCCAATAATTTGTGGACTTCCGGTCCGTTTAAATCATCAACTTTAATTTCCATGAAAACCCCTTTGATGAATGCTGCACTGCAATGAATAAACAATAATTTTAACATGGGGCAATAAATCATCCGACCATCAAGTGTGCAGGAAAAATTTTACTCTGACCCCAATTTAGGAAATGGCAATTAAATGGTATTTAAGTAAGTGTTATGGTTTATTTTGGTATATGTAAATCAGTTGAATTTGCCAAGTTATGCGTTTGGCGAATGTTTGATAGATAAATTTAGAATTGGATTAATATCCTGTTTTCGCTATACTGCCATCCAACGAACCAATCCATAACGCTTTGGTTTGTTACCAGTGTCATTAAACCAGCTCAAAAGGAGTGAAGCATGAAAAACCTGAATCGTGATTTTAACGGTGTACCTGCGGCGGGCGTGTTTTATCCCGGTTTGCCAACGACCACACGGGTGAGGGAGGATGAGGTATCGAATTGGGTGGCAGACGGTTTGAGCCGCCTGCTTGGGATGACATTACAGCCTTGGACCCGATAATGTTGCAATTTTGTGCTTTAAACTCGTCCACTAGCCAGGTTTAACCCGGCCAAAAATTGGCCTACTTGGCTAGTTAGTTGTTCTTCCCGGTAACGCCATGCCCAATTCCCCGCCAGGCTACCCGGATAATTCATGCGCGCTGTTTCATCCAGATTAAGCGCATCCTGTAACGGAATTAACACCGTGCCCGCTTTGGAATGCCATACCGCCCGCGTCATCTCAAAGCTGATATTGTCTTCATTAAACTCACGCCCAAAATAACGCTGTAAATGGTCGCGCTCATGTTGCGGCATGCTGCGAAACCAGCCGCGCGTGGTGTTGTTGTCATGCGTGCCGGTGTAGGCCACGCAATGCTCAATATAGTGATGCGGCAGATACGGGTTGTCATCACCCGCGCCAAAGGCGTAATGCAATACGCGCATGCCCGGTAAGCCACTGTTTTCACGCAGTGCCGCCACTTCTGCGGTGATGATGCCCAAATCTTCGGCGATGATGTCCAATTTGCCCAAATGGCGCTCTATGGTGTCGAAAAAATGCTGGCCCGGCCCTTTCATCCAACGGCCATTGACCGCCGTGCTTTCATGGCCGGGGATTTCCCAGTAGTTTTCAAAGCCGCAAAAATGATCAATGCGCATGCAATCAACCTGGGTTGCGAGCAACGCTAAGCGCTGTTGCCACCAGGCGTAGTCGTCCTCCTTCATGCGCTGCCAACGGTACAGCGGGTTGCCCCAGCGTTGCCCGGTGGCGCTAAAATAATCGGGCGGCACGCCTGCCACTACGGTGGGGTTGCCATCGGCATCGAGTTCAAATAAAGCTTGATTGGCCCACACGTCGGCACTGTCTTGCGCCACAAAAATGGGCATGTCGCCAATGATGCGTATTCCCTGTTGATTGGCATATTGCTTCACGGCTTGCCACTCACGGAAAAATTCATATTGCACAAAACGGTAAAAGTCGATGGCTTGCCCGTGCTGTGCTTGCCAGTGGGCCAGGGTCGCTGCGTCGCGTTGCCGTAATTTGATCGGCCAAAACTGCCAGGCCTGGCTTTGATGTTGCTCTTTGATGGCGCAAAAGAGCGCGAAATCATCCAGCCATGAGGCATGCAGGGCGCAAAAGGCGCGAAATTCGACTTGATCCGTGTGGCTCCCGGGCAATGCCTGAACGCCTGCGAAGGCGCGCCTGAGCAATTGGTTTTTCCAAATCGTGATGCCGCAATAGTCGATTTGGTCGGGCGAAAAGTTGGGGCAGTCGGCCAAATCAGCCGGGCTGAGGTAGCCGCGTTGCAATAAACGCTCGGGACTGATTAACAGCGGATTGCCCGCCATGGCCGAGAGGCATTGATAGGGCGAATCACCATAGGACGTGGGGCCAAGCGGCAAAATTTGCCAGCGCTGCTGCTTGGCGGCGACTAAAAAGTCAATGAATTGCAGTGCTTGCGGCCCCAAATCGCCAATGCCATATTGGCCCGGCAAAGAGGTCGGGTGCAATACCAGGCCCGATGTTCGTTGCGATGTTCGTTGCATAGCACTTCCCCAAAAGCGATTCATGCTAGCACTATTCGTCGCAAAATATCTGATTTTTTGTGCGATTTTTGACGATGTCAGCGTCGCCCAAACATCATCAATTCGGCCAGCATGTGTTTGGCCGGGTCAAACGCATCCAGCAAACCCAAGGTGGCCCCCAGCATGCCTTGTGCCAGCGAACGCTGGGCACCGCCGGTAAAGATGCGCGCCATGGTGTCGGTTAAGCGTATGGTCAGGGCGCGGTCATCTTGCCGCTCTTGTTCAAAACGCTGTAAGCTGGCCGGGCTGATTTCGCGCGCCAGCAGGCTGGCCAGTACCGCCGCATCGCGCAAACCCAGGTTTAAGCCTTGCCCCGCCACCGGGTGCAGGGTTTGCGCGGCGTTGCCAATGGCAATGCTGCGCTGCATATGGCCGTGGGCGTTGGCACTGGTGTTGGCGTTGAGACCCAAGGGGAAAGCCATGCGCGGGCTGACGCTGACGAAACGGCCCAGGCGGTTGCCAAATACCTGCCATAGTTCATTCAAAAAGGCCGCATCATCCAGACTTAACAGCGCTTCGGCGGTGGTCGGTTTTACGCACCATACCAGCGAATAGGCATGCCCTGTCGGGTTGCCATCGTCTTGCGGCAATAAAGCCAGCGGCCCTTCATCGGTGAAGCGCTCAAAGGCGCGGTGCGGTATCGGGCTGCTTGCGCGTACTTCGGCAATGACAGCGGTTTGTTCATAATCCCGATGGATTTTCTTTTCCATTTGACTGGAAAACACGCCGCCCTCGGCTTGAATCAAAATTTTGGCCTGCAATAAACTGGACGATAAGGCGTCGTGGCTTTGCAGCGAAAGGCTGACGCTATCGGTGTGCTCCTGGCTGGCGCAAACTTGCATGGGGCGAATAATCTGGATGCCCATTTGCTGGCATACCCGCGCCAGGATCGCTACAATCGCGCCGTAGCGGCTGACATAACCCAGGGCCGGCACCTGATGTTCGATCCGGTCAATTAAAGTGCGACCAAAATGGCCACGCCGTGAGACATGGATTTGGTGAATTTCCGTGCTGACAATCGGCCACGCGCCAATGCGCTGCAAGATTTGGCGGCTGCCATAGGACAGCGCAATCGAGCGCGGGTCTTGTATGCTTTGTTCCAGACTTTTGCCATCGATCAGGGTGATTTGCTCGGGCCGCAGGCCGTTTTTCACCAGTATCGCGGCCAAGGCCAGGCCTACCGGGCCAGCACCGCAGATGGCAATGTCGCTGCTCAGGTCGCTGCTGACGCTGTTGCTTCGGTCGTTGCTTCGGTCGTTGCTGCGGTCGTTGCTTCGGTCGTTGCTTTGGTCGCTACTTTGATCCATGCTGGTTTTCCTCTGTGTTCCTTTGTTTTTGCCGGTTTTCAGCTCGCTTGCATGATGGCTTCAATCTCGGCCACCGTGCGCGGGGCGGCCTCGGATAAATTGCGCTGGCCATCGGCGGTAATTAAAATATCATCTTCAATCCGAATCCCGATCTGCCAAAACGCTTCCGGCACGCCTTCGCTCGGGCGCACGTACAGCCCCGGTTCCACCGTCACCACCATGCCCGCTTGCAGCGCCCGGTATTCGCGCTCGCTGCCCTCGACAATGGGGCCGGTGCGGTAGTCGCCCACGTCATGCACATCCAGCCCCAGCCAATGCCCGGTGCTGTGCATATAAAACTGGCGATAGGCTTTTTTCTCGATCACGTCATCCAATAAACCCACTTTGCCCGCATCGAGTAAGCCCAAATCAAGCATGCCTTGCGCCAGCACCCGCACTGCGGCATCGTTCATGGCGCTATAATTGCGCCCCGGTAAAGCTTGTTCGATGGCGGCTTGGTGCGCGGCCAATACCAGTTGGTAGCAATCTTTTTGCGGCCCGCTAAAGCGCCCATTCACCGGGAAGGTGCGGGTAATGTCAGAGGCATAGCCGTCCAGCTCGCACCCGGCATCGATCAATAATAAGTCGCCGTCTTTGCACATTGCGGCATTGCCAACATAGTGCAACACACAGGCATTGGCACCGGTTGCCACAATCGAGTTATACGCTGCTGCGGGCGAGCCTTGGCGGCGGAATTCATACAATATTTCTGCCTCGACCTGGTATTCAAACATATTCGGGCGGGTCATTTGCATGGCCCGCTTGTGCGCCGCTGCTGAAATGGTGGCCGCTTTTTGCATGGTGATGATTTCTGATTCATCCTTGAACAAACGCATTTCATTGAGGATGACGTTCACGTCGCGCATATTGCCCGGTGCCAGCCGGGTTTGTTGGCGCATGCTTTGCACCCAGCCCGGTATCTCGCGTTCAATGATGCTGCCAAACGGATAGTAGAGCGTGGATAAATGCCCGAGCCGGCGCGTGATTTCAGCGCTCAGGGTATCGATGGGGAAGGCGGCATCGAAGCCAAATTGCTCGCGTGCGGCGTCGGGCCCATAGCGAAAACCATCCCAAATTTCCCGCTCGACGTTTTTTTCGCGACAAAATAACAGTGATTCGTGCCGCCCGTTGGGGTGTGCGATGAGGACCATCACGCTGTGCGGTTCGGTGAAACCGGATAAATAAAAGAAATTGCTGTCGAAGCGAAAGGGGAAATCACAATCATTATTGCGTACTTGTTCCGGTGCGGTGGCAATAATGGCGGCGCTACCCGCCGGGATTTGGATTTGGGCCAGTAAGGCAGCGCGGCGGGCAGCATACGATGTCATGATAAAAGTCCTTGAGGTAAAATTTGCTACAAATGTTTAATCAGGTTTAACCAAGTTTAAGTGGGTTCAACTGAGGCGCTTATTTAATTGTTCTAATCGTTCCGGTGTGCCAACATCGACCCAGGTACCACGGTATACGTCGCCACCGATCAAGCCTTTGTCTGCATAGTCACGCAGTACGGTCACCAGTTTAACGCATTCTCCGGCTTGAATATGCGAGAACATGGCTGGATTGAGCACGCTGATGCCAGAATAAGTGTAACGGGGCGTGCCCTGGTTGGCCAAACTAAACAAATTCAAGGCAAAATCGCCTTCCGGGTGTTCCGGCGGATTGGGCACCAAATACAGCCAGGCAACATCGCGCTTGTCAGCCGCCCAGGGCACGCCCCACATGTCGGCGGTTTGCAAGGCATCAAACACTTGGGAAAAATCAAAATGCGGGCAATAAATATCGGCAGAAATGGCAACAAACGGTTCCGGCCCGAGTAAGTCGCGCGCAAAGGCCAGCCCACCTGCGGTTTCGAGCAGTTGGTTTTCGTGCGAATAGCTAATTTGTGCCCCAAAGCGCTCGCCATTGCCCAGTTCTTGCTCAATCATCTGCCCCAAATAATTCAAATTGATGACGATTTCCGTAATGCCGGCGCGCACCAAATTTAAAATATGCCAAACAATCAGTGCGCGCCCACCTACTTTGAGTAAGGGTTTGGGGCAGTGTTCGGTCAAGGGGCGCATACGGGTGCCGCTTCCGGCTGCAAAAATCATTGCTTTCATGTGGGACGGGCTTTGGAAATGGAAACCGCCCAGTATACCGCTTATTTCTTTTGCCGCAAGCGCTCCAGCAACATGGCGGCGGTATTACCTGCGGCATCGGGGTGGTCGTGCAACAGGCGCACATGCAACACCAGGTTTTCCAGCACCAATTTTGCGGCTACGGCGAGCAAGCACATATGGCGGTCTTGTTCGCTGAATTCTTCCATTGCGGTCGCCATTTCGCATAAATGGTTGGCCACCAATTCGCGCAAATCTTGCTCGGCAAACGGGATGTCGGCAAAATCGATCGGGTCTTCTTGTTCGACTTCGCTAATTAATTCTTGCAATTGTTCCGGGGTAATGGACATGATTTGGCTCCCTGATCCAACTTAAAAAGGTGGGGTATTGTTGTGACAATACACGATATGGCCCGCTTTGTTGCAAACCGGATCGAAATTTACGCCATTTTGATGATGTCATGGCCCGGTCATGTTTACTATTTATGATCGGCCT
>CAMBDR010000263.1 GCA_945864765.1 Janthinobacterium lividum
GTAGAGCTAAAATAAAAGAAAGAAATAAACACCATATTTTATGAAAAGTCGGATTCTAAAAAGCCCGCTTTTTTGATGACCCTGTCTAAATCGATTAAGGTTGAGAGCAATTCTTTCATACGTGCCAAAGGGACGGCATTGGGGCCGTCGGACATCGCTTTGGCTGGATCGGGATGGGTTTCCATAAACAAACCGGCAATCCCCACCGCCACCGCAGCGCGTGCCAGCACGGGTACAAATTCGCGCTGCCCACCCGAGCTACTACCCTGCCCGCCCGGCAATTGCACCGAATGGGTGGCATCAAACACCACCGGGCAGTTGGATTCGCGCATAATGGCCAGCGAACGCATGTCGGACACCAAATTATTGTAGCCAAACGATACACCGCGCTCGCACGCCATAAAGTTATCGGTTTCCAGCCCCGCAGCCTTGGCCGCTGCACGCGCTTTGTCGATGACGTTTTTCATATCATGCGGTGCCAAAAACTGCCCTTTTTTGATATTCACCGGCTTACCGGACTGGCCGCAGGCTGCGATAAAATCGGTTTGGCGGCATAAAAACGCTGGCGTTTGTAAGACATCAACCACGCTTTTGGCGGCATCGATATCGTCAATACTGTGCACATCGGTCAGCACGGGCACGCCCAGGCTGCGCTTGACATCGGCCAAGATATCCAGCCCCACCTCGCGCCCCAAACCACGAAACGTGGTGCCCGACGAGCGATTGGCTTTGTCAAATGAGGATTTATAAATGAAGGGGATACCCAAGGCATGGGTAATTTCCTTCAGGGCACCTGCGGTATCGAAGGCCATTTGGCGCGATTCGATCACGCAGGGGCCGGCGATGAGGAAAAATGGGTGTTCCAGACCAACATCAAAACCGCATAGCTTCATGCTGCACTCCCTGTGGTTGCTGTGGTTGCTGTGGTTGCTGTGGTTGCTGTGGTTGCTGTGGTTGATTGGTCAGCCCGGTGGCTGGCCTGATGCGCCAAAGCGGCCTTGATAAATGAAATAAACAAGGGATGCCCCAAACGCGGCGTCGATTTAAATTCCGGATGGAACTGCACGCCCATATACCATGGGTGCGCATGTGGCCCGGTGCGTGGCAATTCCATGATTTCGCATAAATCCTCGCTCGGGGTGCGCGCCGATACCACCAGACCCGCTTGCTCCACCCGCCCCAGGTAATGGTTATTGGCTTCATAGCGATGACGATGGCGCTCAGTCACGACACTGCCGTAAATTTCCGCCGCCAGCGTGCCGGGGTTGACGGCGCAGGTTTGCGCACCCAGGCGCATGGTGCCGCCCAGATCGGAATTTTCATCGCGCCGTTCCACTTTACCGTCGATATTTTGCCACTCATTAATCAAGGCGACCACGGGTTGTTCGGTATCGAGATCAAATTCAGTGGAATTAGCTTTGCTTAAACCCGCCACATTGCGCGCATATTCAATTAAGGCCACTTGCATACCCAGGCAAATACCCAAATACGGGATTTTGTTTTCGCGCACAAAACGGGCGGCGGCAATTTTGCCTTCCACCCCGCGTTTGCCAAAGCCGCCGGGCACCAGCACGGCATCGTATTTGGCCAGATTGGTACAACCTTTTTCTTCGATTTCTTCCGAATCCAGATATTCGATATTGACTTTGCATTCATTATGAATACCGGCATGGCGCAAGGCTTCGGTGAGCGATTTATAGCTCTCGGTCAGATCAACATATTTACCGACCATGCCGATGGTGACTTCATGCTTGGGGTGTTCCAGCGCATACACCAGGCGCGTCCACATCGATAAATCGGCTGGTGCGGGCGAGAGGCCCAGTTTGTCGCACACGATGGCGTCCAGGCCCTGGTCATGCAACATTTGCGGAATTTTATAGATGGTGTCGGCATCCCAGACCGAGATCACGGCATCGATTTCGACGTTGGAAAACAGCGAGATTTTAGCGCGCTCATCGTCGGGAATGCGGCGGTCGGCACGGCACAATAAAGCGTCGGGGAAGATACCGATTTCGCGCAATTTTTGCACACTGTGCTGGGTCGGCTTGGTTTTGAGTTCACCCGCCGATACCAGATACGGCACCAGCGTGAGATGCACAAAAGCAGAACTGCGGCGTCCGGCACGCAAGCTCAATTGGCGCGCGGCTTCCAGAAAGGGCAGCGATTCAATATCACCCACGGTGCCACCGACTTCCACCAGTGCGACATCGTAGCCTTCGGCACCGCGATAGATGAAATCCTGAATTTCGTTGGTGATGTGTGGAATCACTTGCACCGTTTTACCCAGATATTCGCCGCGCCGCTCTTTGCGGATGACGGATTCGTAAATCTGCCCGGTAGTAAAGTTATTCACCTTCCGCATTCGGGTTTTGATGAAGCGCTCATAGTGCCCCAGATCGAGATCGGTTTCAGCGCCATCATCGGTGACAAACACCTCGCCATGTTGAAACGGGCTCATGGTGCCGGGATCGACATTGATATACGGATCAAGTTAAAGCAGGGTAACTTTGAGGCCACGGGATTCGAGAATGGCGGCCAGAGAAGCGGCGGCGATCCCTTTGCCAAGGGAAGAGACGACACCACCAGTAATAAAGACAAATTTAGTCATTGCAGAAGGTGCCACGCGGCACAAGCGGGAAATCGGAATTATACCGCACTGCAGGAAAATTGCCTAATGCTGTTTTTGCGCTGTGTTTGTGCTGTCACACACACACACAATTCCTGCAAAGAAATTGACTGTTGCCGCAAAATGCCTGACTATATCCCAGATGCAACTCATTCGATTATTTAATGTAGACAACACTAATTAATTTGCACAAATCTACATTACTCGCATTGATTTGCATCAATAAAACCCTTTAAATCAAATTACAATTCAATCCAACAGGAGAAATGCAATGAAACGTCGTGATTTTATTCTTACCACTGGCTCCACTGCCGTGCTGGCAGCCTGCGGTGGCGGCACCACCGGTAGCAGTGTACCTGCAGGCGAACCCAATGTGGTCCTTGCCTGGAACGAGGTCATGTTGGAAGCGGTTCGCGTGGTAAAACCCGGCCCCCCCATGGTCTCACGGACGTTGGCGCTTGTACACACGGCCATGTATGACGCCTGGAGTGCCTACGACGACGTTGCCATGCCAACATTTGGCCCCTCACAACGCCGCCCGGTTGAAGAACGCACCCAGTACAATAAAATTCGCGCGATGAGCTATGCTGCAATTCGGGCACTGATGAACCAATACCCAACCCAAAAGGCAGCCTTTGAAGCCGAGATGACCAAGCTGGGTTTTGCTTTGTCCGACCGTATCGATAGCCTGACACCGGATGGAATAGGCAATACAGCAGCCCAGCGCGTCATTGATTTCCGCGCCACCGATGGTTCCAATCAAAACGGCAGTCTGTCAACCTCGGGCGTCCCCTTTTCCGACTATGCCAGTGCAGAATACCCACTCTATACGTCAAGCAACCCGGTGGCCAGCTTCGTTGCGCCAACCCCATTGGCCGCCATTCCCGCCCCTGATCATTGGCAACAATTAAGTTGGGTGGATGATGCCGGCGTGACCAGAGCCCCAACTTATATCGGGCCGTTCTGGGGCCGTGTCAAGCCATTTGCGCTGACCTCGCGCTCGCAATTTCGCCCTGCGCCACCAAAAGCACTGAATTCCCCGGAATTCCGCGCCCAGGCGGCCGAAGTGATCGCAATTCAACAAGCCTTAACCGACAAACAAAAAGTGATCGCCGAATACTGGGCCGATGGCCCGGCCTCCGAATTGCCCCCCGGCCATTGGAATTTATTTGCCCAGGTTGTAGCCAGACGGGATAAGCAGACCAACGACCAATCGGTCAGAATGTTCTTCGCCCTCACCAACGCTATTTTTGATGCCGGCATTGCCGTATGGGAAGCCAAACGCTTCTACGATTATGTGCGTCCGATCACGGCCATTCGCTTCTTATACAACGGCCAAACCATCAAGGGTTATGGCACAGGTGGCGTCCCTGCAGGTTTGGTTGACATCCAGGGTGAGTCATGGCGTACGTACCAGCCAACCACCTTCCCGACACCGCCATTCCCGGAACACGTTTCTGGCCACAGCGGCTTCAGCTCGGCAGGTGCTGAAGTATTGAAACTTTTCACTGGCAGCGACGCGTTTAACCATAGCTACACCCAGCCCGCACGCTCCTTGCGGGTCGAACCAGCGGTGCCAGCAGCGCCTGTCACCTTAAGCTGGGCAACCTTTACCGAGGCCGCCAATGAAGCGGGTATCTCGCGTCTGTACGGTGGCATTCACTTTACGGATGGCAATACCGGTGGCTTGACACTGGGTCGCGCAGTCGGTGCCAATGCTTTTGCCAAGGCCCAGCGTTTGTGGTCCGGTGCCAGCGCATAAACCTTCCCAGGCACAATCAAGCAGAGACGACGCAATCCACGGGGTGGCATGATTCGACCGCCCCGTGGATTGCCATTTTATCAAAGTAATTTGCCAACCTTCCATTTGAATTAAGATTAAAACCACCGATCTGCCCTGGGTGAGCAATTTGAACTTGGCGAATGATTAGCAAAAGGGTACAATGCCAGCCACAAGCACGCCTTTACTCTCGCGCTTTCTTTAACTATCACATAAATGAGTCTTAACGCATGAAAAATAAAACGAATTTAACCATGTTGGCCGGTATGGCCGCCGTATTAAGTGCCTGCGGTGGCGGCAATGTCAGCGAGAACAAGAATCTCGCCGCACCACTGCGTCAGCAAGCGGTTGCCACAGTGGCGACAGCGGCGACAGAAATCGCTTCTGCCGTACCGATTGACCCTGCCATGCGCATTGCCGGTAGCTACAACCACACGCTGGCAGCGGGTACCGATGGTAAAGCCTACAGTTGGGGCCGCAATGAATTCGGCCAACTCGGCAACGATACTTTCAAGAACACAAACACCCCGATCGCGATTCCGAATATGAGTGGCATTCGCGCGGTACGCGCTGGCTACGGGCATTCGACTGCGCTCAAGCTGGACGGCACCGTCTGGACTTGGGGCAACAATACTTTTGGTCAACTCGGTTACGACAATTATGCTGAAGGCACGACCAATCGACCACGCAATATTTGGGGCTTGAGCAATGTCAAAGCCATCAGCAGCGGTTATTCGCACAATCTGGCGCTCACCAATAAGGGCGGCGTTTGGGGTTGGGGCCGCACCCCGGTGACCTATAACCGCCAACCTGCCAATATTTCAAATTTGAGCGGCGTGAAAGCGATTAGCGCCGGTGCCAGCCACAATCTGGCCCTGCGCAATGATGGTGCAATTTTCGCCTGGGGTGATAACCGCAGTGGTCAATTGGGCAACGGCAGCGTTTTCTCCACCGCCAACCCAACTTTTGTACAAGGGTTGTCCAATGTCAAGGCGGTTTCGGCCGGTTCCAAGCACACGCTTGCGCTGGGTAGCGACGGTAGCGTGTATGCATGGGGTAGCAATGAGTACTACCAACTTGGCAACACGGGCAGCAGTGCCTTGCGTCCGCTCAAAGTGGCGGGTTTGCGTGGCGTAATTGCGATCAGCGCGGGTGCCTTCAATAGCGCTGCCTTGCTCGACAATGGCAGCGTTGTTACCTGGGGTAATAACTTGTATGGCCAACTGGGTAATGGCAGCACGGGCAGCAATACCTCCAGCGCCACACCGCGTCAGATTGCCATCGTCAGTAACGCCGTGGCGATTTCTTCAGCCAATGGTTATTTAATGGTCACCACCGCCGATGGCAGCGTGTATGGCGTGGGTCAAAATACCTCCGGGCAATTGGGCAACCATACCAACAGCAATACCAAGCTGCCAACCCAAACTGTGGGCTTGAGCGGGGTGCGTTACCTGAATCTGGGGCGTGTCAACCGATAGCAATCAGCGGCCTGACACATCATCAGGCCAACTCAAAGCCCTGCCGCCGACTCCGGTTGCGGCGGCAGGGCCGCCCCATCGCCCACCACTTTACCGGCATCCAACACAATCACCCGATCCGCACTGGCAATAGTTTCCGCCCGATGCGCGACAATAATGCGGGTGATGTCCAGCGATTTAATCACGTTATTAACTTCTGCCTCCCGCGCCGAATCCAGGTGGCTGGTGGCTTCATCCAAAAACAATATCGCCGGTTTTTTGTACAAGGCGCGCGCCAGCAAAATACGCTGCTTTTGTCCGCCCGACAACACCGTACCCATATCGCCCACCAAGGTATCCATCGCCATCGGCATGGTCAAAATATCGGGCAAAATGGCCGCCATGGCAGCACATTCGCGCACCCATTTGGGGTCGGCATTCGGGTCAAAAAAGCTGATATTGTCAGAAATAGACCCGGCAAATAAAACATCGTCCTGCAATACCGTCCCCACCATTTTGCGAAGCACATCCACACCCGCCTGTTTGATACTGACCCCGCCCACCAACACATCGCCCTCACTGGCGGGCAAGATGCCCAACAAGGCATTGATCAAGGTGGTTTTACCGCAACCGG
>CAMBDR010000264.1 GCA_945864765.1 Janthinobacterium lividum
CCACCGCATTGCCGGAATACACCGCCTTGTCAGTCAAAAACTCGCCGACAGGCTTGTGGTTACCACTGGGGTCGGTCTTGCTATCGCCAAACAGGGTGTATTTCAACATTTCAACCAGGTAAGGCATGGAATCGGCAGAATGTTCCGGGTGGGTCAGGCTGCCCAGCACACGGCCAAAACCGGGGGCCGGTTTTTTGTATTCCACCGCCGTCGGCCTACCATTCACTTTTGCGCCAAAACCGGTGTCGCTGCCCACCGTGGCAGGATAACCGGTATTCCAGGCGATGACGTTCATGTTGGCATTGAAGTCCACGCTGGTCCACAACGGTGCCCAGTCGGTTTCAAAATAGCCAGAACCTGCATATTTGATACCACTCACGGTCGAATAAGCCAGGCCGCTATTGATCGGGTGGCTCATATTGAGCTGATAAGCGCCCGGCGCACTGGCACTGAAATTATAGCCGCGCACCGCAAACCAGTTGTTGGCCCCCACGCTACCATCGGCTTTTTGCCCCAACAAGCCAATACCTGAGGTGCTTGGATTCCCGGAGTATGACGCACCGGAAGCGGCATTCCATAAACCCATGCACGAGCCAAAAAAATTGCCGCCCGCCTTGACAAAATTACGCACATTGGTTTTAGCGGTAGAGGTAAAACTGCTGTTGCCAGTGCCACTGCCGCCACCGTGAACCAAAATGGCGTTTTTGGGTTTGCCATTCGCATCCAGCAAGGGGTTGACGCTGGCATCGAGACGATTGACGGTGGAAATGGGTGTGTTGACGGTGTCGGAATTGGCATCGAACCAGAAATCGTACTCAATACCCATCGCCGCCAATACCTTCATCCACGATTCAATATGGTCATTGGCCGCATACTGATGACGGAAGATCATGGCATAGTTGCCGTTGTTGGCAGGCGTGGTGACTACCGGCACATCTTCCTTGACTTCAATATCATCCCAATAGCCACTCACTTCACGCCCGATGGCACCCTGCTCGTTAATTTGCACCACATAGGTCGATGTTTCGGCGGTAAACGTCAATTCGAGTTTTTTCCAGTCACCCACGACGTTTTGATAGGGCGTGGAATTATAGGTCTTCCATGCGCCATTGATCACCGATACCACGGAAAGCCGCGTGCCACCCCACCCGGTTCCAACCGAATTGGTGATCTTGACCCATGCGGATACACGGTAAGTTTTACCCGGCACCAGCGTCAGGTTTTGGCGATATTCCGCCACGGCTCCCACCGGATTAAACGCAGACGATGTGCCGCTGTGCTGCGCCACGGTGCTGATGCTCTCATTACCGGTTCTTAAAATCCAATCCTGTGAGCCAGCCTCGAAACCCGGGTTTTTAACCAGGTTGACCTGAGCCGATGCGGTGACGGCAAAACCACCCAACAAGGTGCCAATCGCAGCGGCGAGAATTCGTTTTTTCATGACTTTTCCTGTTATCAATAACAATGCAGTAATCACACTAACAGGTCAACACGACATGTTAGTTCTATTGTTTCCAGACACAAATGTAGTATAACTACGTGAAAATGTCAACTATGTCGATAGTATTACTCCAGTTTTGGCTGACTCATCCTTTTTGCCTAGGGAGGACTAAAATTATTTTTATGCAATATTTTATCAATAATAGATCTCAAAGGAAAATGATTGACACCAATAAATAACAATCAAAACGAATTTAACGCTATCCGGCACAAAAAAACCGCATAATGCTGGTTTCGGCCATTCTTCTTTTTGCATTTTTCGGCACTTTTCACTTTAAGCCAATCATGTTAATCAAACGTAAATCTATCGAGCATACCAAAAGCACCATGCGCAAAGCCAAATACGCCCCCGTCACCATCTCGGAACAAGATGGCGTGCGTTACCTGCATTTTGGTACTGAGTGGGTACAAGGCGCGATGCGCTTGCGCAAACCGGATTGGCTGGAACTGGAATACGCCCAGCAAATGATGGCGTGGATGCTGTTTATTGAGCATCCCGCGCACATTGCGCAACTGGGCCTGGGTACGGGCGCGCTGACCAAATTTTGCTACCGCCAGTTCCCACAGGCGCAGGTGCGGGCGATTGAACTGAATCCGGCAGTCATTACCATTGCCAATGCCATGTTTACAATGCCGCCCGAGGATGAGCGCCTCTGTGTGCTGGAAATGGATGCCTGGGATTTTGTCAATGATCCGGCCAATCTGGAAAGCCTGGATGTGTTGCAAAGCGATTTATACGACGCCACCGCACGCGGCCCGGTGCTCGACAGCGCCGAATTTTACCAGGCTTGCTGCGCTTGCCTGAAACCGAACGGCATACTGACCGTGAATTTATTTGGCGACCACCCCAGCTACGCCAAAAACATCAAGGCCATGAAGTTTGCCTTTGCCGAAGTGTTATGCTTGCCCGCAGTGCATGAAGGTAACGTGGTAGCGATGGCATTCAAACAAAAACCGGTCCTCGACTTTGTACTATTGGAACAACGCGCCAAAGAAATTAAGCTGGCGAGCAAATTACCCGCCAATTCCTGGGTAAAAGGGCTAAAATAAACGGCGACATCAAGGTATTCCCGGCGGCTTTTCCTGACGCGATCCTGGCGTTTTTTTCGGCATCCACCATTCGGCTATTACGGAGCATCATGACGCAATCCCCTCAAAAACTGAATATGCAACTCATCTTCACCTGGTTGCTGGCCGATGGTATCGTCGAAAAAGACAAAGTAAAACCCCTGTTTGCCCAGGCTCAGGGTATTTTAAAAAACGCGCCGGAAGGCACCCACCCGCTGACGGCGGTGGCGCAATGCAAGCTCACCTCGTTCAAACCACCCAACCGATTGGTCACGCTGGATTGGCTGACTGAATGGGTGGCGGGCCATGCCCAGTTAAGTTTTTTTCGGATTGATCCACTGAAAATTGATTTTACCAAGGTCGCCGATGTGATGTCGTCCGCCTATGCGGCGCGCTTTAATATTTTGCCGGTTGAACTGACCTCCACTGAATTGGTGATCGCCACGGCCGACCCTTTTCATATCCATTGGCAAGCGGAAATTGAAAAAATTTCACGTCGCAAAATCCGTTTGGTGGTGTCTAACCCACTGGAAATTTCGCAATATATTTCGCAGTTTTTCAGCCTCGCCAAATCCATCAAAAGCGCCAATAAATCGAATTCTGCCGATTTGGCGCTGCGTAATAACTTCGAACAATTGGTCGAGTTGGGTAAGACCAATAAGCAGATGGATGCCAACGATCAACACATTATCAATATTGTGGATTGGCTCTGGCAATATGCCTTTGAACAGCGCGCCTCCGACATTCACCTGGAGCCAAAGCGTGATTCCTCGATGGTGCGCTTTCGGATTGACGGCATTTTGCATCAGGTGTATCAGGTGCCTGCGGTGGTGATGATCGCCATGACGGCACGCATTAAACTCCTGGGCCGCATGGACGTGATCGAAAAACGTCGCCCCCAGGATGGCCGCATTAAAACCCGCACCCAGGGTGGGCAGGAAATTGAATTACGTCTGTCAACCCTGCCCACCGCCTTTGGCGAAAAACTGGTGATGCGGATTTTCGACCCCGAAGTGGTGGTAAAAACTCTGCCGGAACTGGGTTTTCCGGTGGACGATGCGGTGCGCTGGGATTTTCTCACCTCGCGCCCACATGGCATTATTTTGGTGACCGGGCCGACCGGTTCGGGCAAAACCACCACGCTCTACACCACCTTAAAAGCGCTGGCCACCTCCGAAGTGAATGTCTGTACGGTGGAAGACCCGATCGAAATGGTGGAAGCCTCGTTTAACCAAATGCAGGTACAGCAAGGCATCGACCTTTCCTTTGCCGATGGCGTGCGCGCCCTGATGCGGCAAGACCCGGACATTATCATGGTGGGCGAAATTCGTGATCTGGCCACCGCCGAAATGGCGATTCAAGCCGCGCTGACCGGGCATTTGGTACTGTCCACACTGCACACCAACGACGCGCCCTCGGCCGTGATGCGTTTATTGGAATTGGGCGTGCCGTATTATTTGCTGGAAGCCACCCTGATCGGCATTATGGCGCAACGCCTGGTGCGCACGCTGTGCCCGCATTGCAAAAAAAGCGATGGCGAATTAAACGATGATATCTGGCAAAGCATCGGTGGGGTATGGAATCTGCCCAAGCCCGCGCTCATCTATCGCCCGGTCGGCTGCCCGGAATGCCGCCAAACTGGTTACCGTGGCCGCACCGGGTTGTATGAATTACTCACCATTACCCAACAATTCACCAAACTGATTCGCCCCGAAACCGACCTGCTGTCGCTCAGAAAACAAAGCACCGACGATGGCATGAAACCCTTGCGCCTGGCGGGCGCACATAAAATTATTGAAGGCGTCACCACCGCCGAAGAAGTTTTAAAGGTGACCGCCGCCTTTGGTGAATAGCCTTTGCTAACCCTCCCCTTTTTCCAACCTTTTTTTGCACCTGATGAACACACTACAACGTCTATTTACTTACGCCCGGCAATACCGCAGCACCGCCATTATCGCCAGCCTGTATTCGATTTTAAATAAATTCTTCGATGTCTTGCCCGAGGTGTTAATCGGCATGGCGGTTGATGTGGTTGCCAATAAAAAGGATTCTTTCCTGGCCAAATTTGGCGTCAGCGACACCATGCAACAACTAACCCTGTTGGGGGTTTTAACGGTCTTGATCTGGCTGGGTGAATCGCTGTTCGAATTTTTATACCAAACCAAATGGCGCAATCTGGCGCAGTCGCTGCAGCACGATTTGCGCCTGGATGCCTACCGCCATATTCAAAAACTGCCGCTGGCCTATTTTGAAAACAAAAGCACGGGCAAGTTGATGTCGATTTTGAATGACGACATCAATCAGATGGAGCGTTTTTTGAATGGTGGCATCAACAGCATTTTGCAGGTGCTGTCGTCATCCATCATCATCGGCGCGGTGTTTTTTATGCTGGCCCCCAAACTGGCGATTATTTCTTTGCTACCCGTGCCGATTATTTTATACGGCACCTTCTGGTTTCAGCGCCAACTGGCCCCGCGTTATGCCGAGGTGCGCGAAGCGGCGGGCATTATCAATGGCCGCCTGAATAATCATTTACTGGGCATTGCCACCATCAAGGCGTTTACGGCCGAAGCGTTTGAGGCGGAAAGGATTGAGCGCGCCAGCAATGACTACCGCCAAAGCAATGGGCGCGCTATCAGGCTCTCGGCGGCCATTACGCCAGTGATTCGCATGGCGATTCTGGCCGGTTTTGTGGCCACGCTGGTGTATGGCGGCAAGATGGCTTTGTCGGGCGAAATTGGGATCGGCAGTTATTCGGTGCTGGTGTACCTGACCCAGCGTCTGCTGTGGCCATTTACCGGGCTGGCCGATATCGCTGATTTGTATCAGCGCTCAATGGCCTCGATTGAACGGGTGCTGGCGCTACTGAACAGCCCGATTACCATTGCCTACGAAGGCGAGCATATCGCCAAAGCGCGCGGCGCGCTGGAATTTCGCGGCATTGAATTTGCCTACGGCGAGACTGACCAGGCGGCGGGCAAAGGCACGGTCGGTGGCGGTGGCGGTGGCGCACCCAGCATTGTGCGCAATATCAGTTTTAGCGTGGAGGCTGGCCATAGCATTGCGCTGGTGGGTAGCACGGGTTCCGGCAAGAGTACGCTGATCAAACTGTTGCTGCGCTTTTACACCCCCAACGGCGGCAGCATTTTGCTGGACGGGCGCGATATTCAGGGTTTGAACCTGTCTGACTTGCGCCGCCAGATTGGTTATGTTAGCCAGGATGTGTTTTTGACCGATGGCAGCGTATTTGAGAATATCGCCTACGGCTTGCCGCAAACCGCCGTGGCCGAGGTGGAGGCCGCAGCCCGCGCCGCCGAAGCGCACGACTTCATCACGCAATTGCCGCAAGGCTACCATACGCAGATTGGCGAACGCGGGCAAAAGCTCTCGGGTGGGCAAAGGCAAAGGCTGGCACTGGCAAGGGCGATTTTAAAAGATCCGGCAATTCTATTGCTCGACGAAGCCACCAGCGCGGTGGATAATGAAACTGAAGCCGCAATCCAACGCTCGCTGGAAAAAATAGCCCAGGGCCGCACCACCATCATGGTGGCGCATCGGCTGTCAACCGTGCGCAATGCCGATGCAATTTATGTGATTGAGCAAGGTGAAATCAAAGAATGCGGCACGCATGATGAGCTACTTGCCGCAAACGGCGTGTATGCCGCGTTATGGCGCTTGCAGACCGGCGAAAAAAACGGCTAAAAAAATCGCTTAAAAACAGGTGAACCATGATGACACAAACCACGATAGACCCGGATTGCCCCCAAAGCAATGACGCCGACCCGTTTGGCCGCTTGCCGTTTGCCCGCCAATTGGCCGATTATCTGGTCTTGCAAACCAGCCAGGAAAGTATGGTACTGGGGCTGGAAGGCGAATGGGGTAGCGGCAAGTC
>CAMBDR010000265.1 GCA_945864765.1 Janthinobacterium lividum
GGCTCCAGCAGATCCGCAGGAATGGTGCAAAACATTGTGGTGCGCTTGCCAGGCACCGGCGGCGCTGCGGGAAGCGCGGGCAAAGCTTTGCTACTGGCAGCGCATTATGATTCCGTCCCCACTGGCCCCGGTGCCGCCGACGATGGCGCATCCGTTGCCGCCATCCTGGAAACCCTGCGCGCCCTGAAAACCGGGCCAGCGCTGAAAAATGATGTGATCGTGCTCTTGAGCGATGGCGAAGAAGTCGGCTTACTGGGCGCGGAGGCCTTTGTCAAAACCCACCCCTGGGCCAAACAGGTGGGCATGGTGCTTAATTTTGAATATCGCGGCAATAGCGGTGCGGTCTGGATGTTTGAAACCAGCAGCGGCAATGGCAAGATGATACAAGGCTTAAGCCAGTCGGTGGCCCACCCGATCAGCAACTCCCTGCTGTATGAAGTCTATAAAGTAATGCCCAATAATACTGATCTCACCATTTTTAAACAAGCCAAACTGCCCGGCCTAAATTTTGCAGCAGGTGAACGCCATAACAGCTACCATACCATGCTCGATTCGCCCGATTTACTGAACCAGGCCACGCTACAACACCAGGGCGACACCATGCTGGCACTGACGCGCCATTTCGGCCAGCAAGCGCTGGAGAAAATAACCTCCAGCGACCGGGTGTATTTTGATCTGCCCGCCCTGGGTCTGGTGAATTATTCGGTGGCATGGGTGCTACCGCTCTCCGGCGTCACGCTGCTGCTGTTTGGTGCGCTACTGGTTACCTGCGTCAAAAACGGCAGCGCGCGCCCCGGCCGAATTTTACTGGGCGTGCTGACTCACTTGCTGGTAATCGCCGCGCTGGCGGCTGCATGCGCGGGCATGTGGTCGCTGATTCTGGACATGAATCCGGGCTATAAATCGCTCTTGCATGGTGCCACCTACAATGACGGCTGGTATTTACTGTTTTTTGTCACGCTGGCACTGAGCCTGTTTGTGATCCTGCAAACCCTGCTCAAACGCTGGATACGTCCGCTGGAATCAAGCTTGGCCGCATTCTTACTATGGGTTTTGCTGTTGGCAGCGACCAGCCTTGCCCTGCCGGGTGGCAGCTTTTTATTCACCTGGCCGCTGCTGCCGATGTTGCTGGCGCTGCTGTTTTTGGCCAAGCGCGAATTGTCTGCGGAAGTATCAGGCAATCTACGCGGGGTGATTTTGCTCGCTGGTGCCAGCCCCGCCATCATCCTGTTCACACCGATTGTGCATTTACTGTATAACGCACTCACCCCGGCCATGGCTTTTGCCCCGATCATTATTTTTGGCCTGGTGCTGGCTTTACTCAATAGCTTGCTGGACGATCTAAGCCATTACCGCCTGTTTCGCTTCGCGCCACAACTGGCTGCGATGGTGTTTTTCGGCGTAGGGGCAATCACCGCCGGCTTTAACGCAGAGCGCCCGCGCCAAAATAGCCTGTTCTACGTCGAAGTGCCCGCCAAACAGCAAGCATTCTGGGTTTCCAACGACCTGGCACTCGATAGTTGGACCCAAGCCTTTTTCAAAGCCGACGCAAACTACCCCAAGCACGATAGTGCCAGCGATTTATTTGGCACCAGTTCAAACTTGTACTGGCGTAGCCCGGCAGCGCTGCAAAATTTGCCCGCGCCGATCATTACACTGATAGAAGATAAAGTCGTAGGCAGCTTGCGCAACGTCAAACTGGAAGTGCGCTCGCAACGCCAGGCCCCCCGCATCAATATTCGGGTGGATGGCGTAAAAGTGGATGCGGCCAAGGTAGAACTGGTTGAATTTGCCCACCCTGCCCCGAACCGCTGGGACATGAATGCCTGGGCCATGCATGATAAGCCGCTGCGGCTGGAATTGAGCGTGGCGGCGGGTAAGCCCTTTTCCGTCGTGGTGCGCGATATTTCGTATGGCTTACCGGCAAACGGGGTTACGCCAAGGCCGGCCCACATGATGGTGCAGCCCTTCCGCACCAGCGATACCCAACAGGCATTGACGCAACTTGACCTGAACTAATGATCTAACTAAATGCGGCGCGCATCATCCGGCATTGAGTTGCGCAAAAAAAACAAAAACAATTGCGTTTATTTCCGCTTACTTGTAATATCAGGTTAGGCTCTAAACCGCATTACCATTTGTTTTTAGTTCTCTGCACCAAGGAGTAGGCATGCACCTCAAACCCGGCTGCTGGTATTTCGTACTCTTTTTTCTATGCCACAGCCTGCTGGCAAGCCATGCCTTGGCAGCAGACAAGGTACTGGACGCCAGCCAGCTCGATCAGGCACCCGTTTCGCTAACCGAATACTTTGCGGTGCTGGAAGACCCCGGCCCGCGCCTCACCTTAAGCCATGTGCGCGAGGCCAGCACGGCAAGCCGCTTTCAAGGCAACCAGGCCCCCGCAAGCGCACTCAGCTATGGTTTTACCACTTCTGCCTGGTGGTTACGCCTGAACTTGCGCAATAGCAGTGCGCAAGCGGTTAAACGAGTGCTGGAGATTAACAACTTTGCGCTAACCAGTGTCGAGTTTTATCAACCCGACAGCAATGGCACTTACCAATCGATAAAAACCGGCGACGCCCTACCCTTCGCCACCCGGGCCTGGCCGAATCGCTTTTTTGTCTTCCCCATCACCCTGCCCGCCCACGCACAACAGACCTATTACCTGCGAATTCAAGCCAACGATGGCGTATTACTGCCGATCAGGCTTTGGACGCCCGCCGCTTTTCATACTTACGAACGGGTTGACTACCTGAGTCAATTCTGGTACTTCGGCATGGCCCGCGCAATGATTCTATTCAATCTGTTAATGTTTATCGCAATGCGGGAAGCTATCTATCTTTTTTATGTTGCCTTTATCTTTAGCTTGTCCATGGCACTGGCCACCTATGGCGGCTTGGCGCATGAATTTTTATGGCCCGACGCCACACTTTGGTCGGATATCTCCTATTTTGTCGGCTGGTCAATGGTGCTGGCCAGCGCCTTGCAATTTACCCGCATCATGCTCAATACAGCGGGCATGGTGCCACGCGTTGACCGCCTCATCCAGATTTTGACCGTTATTTTTCTGCTTAGCCCAATCCCATTCGCCCTGTCCATGCACACTTTCGCCATGGCCGCCGCGCTGCTCAATCTTTTCGCCGCCATGCTGATTCTGGGTGTGGGTCTATATTGTGCAATCAAACGCCAGCGTAGCGCCTATTTCTTTCTGGCCGCATTTAGCATCGCCTTGATTGGTGCGGCCATGACGGTTTTGCGCGGAATCGGGCTGTTACCCAGCAATATGGTGACGATTAACGCTTTGCAATTTGGCTCTGCTCTCGAAATGATATTGCTGGCTTTTGCGCTGGCAGATCGCTTCAACATCATCCGGCGCGAAAAAGCCGAGGCCGAGCAAGCCACGCTGCTGGCGCAAAACCAGACCCTGCTGGCGCAAAGCCAATTGATACAGTCGGAAAAAATGGCTGCGCTGGGTCAATTAATCGCCAGTGTTACCCATGAGATCAACACCCCCATCAGTGCCATCAAATCCAGTGGTGTCAACATCTCCACGGCGTTAAGCGAGGCCTTGATTGAGTGGCCGAAGTTGTTTCAGGCGCTCGATGCCGCAAGCGTTGAGCGTTTTTCAAGCCTGATCCAGCGCGCCAATTTACCCGCCAAAGTGCTCAGCACGCGCGAGGAACGCGCACTGGTACGCGAACTGACGCGCCAACTGGATGAAGCGGGAGTCGAGAATGCACGCCAAAAAGCCGATATTCTGGTGCAGTTAAATGCGCATGGCACCTTGGCCGAGACACTACCGCTGTTGCGCCATGCGCAGTGCGAGCTGATTTTTAAAGCCGCGCACAGCACCGCGAAAATCATCAGCAGCACTGGCAACGTCAATTCGGCCGTGGAACGGGTGGCCAAGCTGATCGTGGCCTTAAAATCGTTTTCGCGCGTCGATAAAACTTCCACGATGATGCAGGCCAACCTGCAAGAGAGCCTGGAGAGCGTGCTGACGATCCACCATGGCCAGATCAAATACGGCATCGAACTGGTTCAGCACTACCAGGAAATCCCACCCATTTTGTGTCTGCCGGATGAACTGAACCAGGTTTGGACCAATCTGATTTACAATGCCTTGCAGGCCATGAACCAGAAAGGTACGCTCACGATCAGCATCTCGCGGGTGGCCGACAACGCGCTGGTGTCGATTGGCGATACCGGTTGCGGCATCCCCGAAGCCATTCGCAGCAAGATTTTCGAGGTTTTCTTCACCACCAAAGCGGTGGGTGAAGGCAGCGGACTGGGGCTGAGCATCGCCCACAAGATCATCGACAAGCACGGCGGGCGGATTGAAGTGCAAAGCGAAGTGGGCGTGGGCACTACCTTCTCGGTTTATCTGCCCTACAACCCAAGCATCGATCAGGATTCGGCTTCGGCTTTGAATTCGGATTCAAAGCCGAATTCGGCTAACTGATCCGCCATTATTCTGCCGGATTTACGCTGCCAACGCCATTGTTTCAGGCGCATCATTGAATTGCTCTGGCGCAGCACTGTTGGCAGCTACTTGCGCTTGCATCTGCAATTGTTTTTGCACAAACCGATATAGTTCTTCGGTCCACTCAATAAACAAGGCAAAAACCTCATTGACCAAAGCAATCGCCCGTTGCTGTTCGTCTTCATTCAATTCAATTTCCAGCAAATCACAATAGCCACCGCGCATGGCATGGCCGGTTTCCAGGGCAAAATGGAAGTCGCCCAAATAGCGCAATTCCTGCCCGGTTTCCCGCCCTATTTGGCGCGCCAGCGGCGTGGTCAGGGCAAACAAAATATTGGCGGTTTCTTCAATCGCGCCAATAATGGCCAGGCGTAATTTGCTTTCGGTTTTATAGACCAGATGCGCCAGCCGGGTCGAAAGCAGGCGGTTGACGCTGGTTTCATGCCCCCACAAAAAGCGTAGCACATCACTGGGCGCACAAACGCCATCCAAACCGAGCTTGGTAAAATCTTCCAGATACAAGGGCCAATGTTGCGCACCCTCCAAAGCATGGCTGTTAATCATTTTCTGATACGGGTCGGTCGAGCTCCGATCCATCAGCACATAACGATTCAAATCACCAAAGCTTAAAATGAAGTGCGCCATGCAAGGGTAAAAGGCCAAACGGTCACGCGCGCTGAGTGTCTCATCGCGCAAATAATCAAAAAACGGCAACTTGCCGTACTGGTTTTTCTGTTGCAGAACATATTTTAAGATCGATTTCATCGCGATTTCCTCTGAACAAGCTTTGGGTTCGGTGTTGATTAATCTTCAACAATGGAGGCATCATACACTTTTGCAAAATGGTTTAAAAGAACCAATTTGGCGGAAAGTTTTACATAACAGTCGAGATTTTTGCAAACTGTACTGCCACTTTTTATAGGTGACTGTGCTTGTTTTTTATACAATCTTTGTTTTGTCTTACGCGCCGCAACCCGCAAACAGAAAACACGTCAGGCAGGACGCCCAACCCACGTAAAGCCCAATTTTTCAACAAAGTCCTTCTCAGCCTCTTGAATTTTGACCCGACGTAATGCCATCGCCAGCAAAATATTATCGTCCTTAACCCCATCGAGGCCAAATTGAGTGAGCTCACCTGACTGCGCTGACCAACCGCCCGCTTTTGCTTGGCTGCAGATGGTAGCAACGTCACCACTGTTTGTTTCAATCACCAAATGCCACCACGTAGCGCGTTGCCCGCCTTTGGTTGGCAACACCTGTAAAGCACCCATACCTGAGATGAGCGCTTTATGTGCGACACCATTCTCTTTATTCTTATCTTGCAGCCTTGCCATTGCCAATACGCACGCCTTTGCTCGTGCAGCACGAAAATCGAAGCGATTTACCAAATACACATTTCGCCGTATATAACGTTCCATCGCTTCTTCATTACCACCATGCATCATCGCCAACAGTGCTTTTTTACTCTGCGAATAAACCACTGACTTATTTCCAGTTGTAAATACTTCGCCATAGGTCGTTACCCAAAACCAGCGCTCAAGCGCTTTTTGTACGCTTTCGCTGATTGCAGGATAATCGCGCAATGCGGTTGCCATAACGATCAACTGCCAAGTGTAAGGCAACATTTCAGGACCATAAATGCCGCAACCCTTCAATGCGGAAATCGCCAACATGATCGAACCAAATGTTCTTTCAACTAATTCCGGATCGCTTCTTAAGTCTTTAGCCAAGTCCGCAACCTTGAGCGTCGTCGGTGCTCTGCCAGCAATTGCGGCACAGGTACGCAATAGGTCAGAGTCTGAAATACTATTCCAACGGATTGGCTCCAAATACAGTTCTCTGGCGTTGGCAAATAGCGTTTGCAGGTCAATGGTTTGAAACGCCAGCGCGGCAACCATATTGAAATCGCCCATCCGCGTACCGCTGGAATTGACGCGCTTAAAACTCTCCGCCACTTCCTCTAAATTTTCCGAT
>CAMBDR010000266.1 GCA_945864765.1 Janthinobacterium lividum
AAAACCGCGCCAACCCGACCCATTGCAAACCACATTTGGTTTTGCCAATGCCGCCAAACCACGTCGCCCCGGCGGTGCAGGTGTTGGCGGGACAGGTATGGGCGGTGCCGGGGCGCGTGCGCAAGCGCCAATGCGGCGGCGCAACAAACCCTGATGTTGTTTGCAGATCCGATGGTTGTTGCGTCTGTGCAAATCTGTCGTTGAATTGGTCTTGAAATGCGAATGGCTTGCGTATTGCGTTGCGATATGCGCGCCATTCGTTTATAATCTTCAGATTGGTAATTAAGTATGCGGTTTTTTCGAGCTGAATTAATATTTTGATTCGCTACTTCAGAAAAATCGTGTGAATGTAATAAGATGGGCTATGCCCATTTTTTTTTTGGAAAACGGAGAGCGATCTTGCAATTGTTGGAATTGATAGAAAAGACCGTCGTTGGGCTAGGCTATGAGTTAGTTGATTTTGAACGCGCCGGGCGTGGCACTTTAAGTGTCTATATCGATTTCCCGATGCAAGCCATGGTTGAGGGCGAGTTGGATGCTGCGGATGCGGAAAAAATGATTTCGGTGGAAGATTGTGCTACCGTGAGTCGTCAATTATCCCACGTGCTGACGGTAGAAAACGTCGAATACGAACGGCTGGAAATTTCTTCCCCCGGTATGGATCGCCCTCTGAAAAAAATCTCTGATTATCTGCGTTTTGCCGGGCACGAAGCGGTCATCAAGTTTCGAATGCCTATTGCCGGGGCAGGTAATCGTAAGTCGTACCAAGGTATTTTACAAGCGCCGGAAGGTGATACCTTGCGTTTGGAATTTGAAGCAAAAGATGGGCCGGCGATGATAGATTTTACCCTCGCCGAAGTAGACAAGGCACGGTTGGTGCCGCAGGTGGATTTTAGGAGCCGCAAAGCATGAGTCGCGAAGTATTATTATTGGTAGATGCGTTGGCGCGCGAAAAGAACGTCGATAAAGAAATCGTCTTTGGTGCATTGGAACACGCCTTATCCCAGGCCACCAAAAAGCGTTACGATGGCGATGTCGATATTCGGGTTGCGATTGACCGCGAAACAGGCGTGTTTGAATCATTCCGACGCTGGCATGTGGTGCCCGATGAAGCCGGTTTGCAATTGCCGGATCAAGAGATCTTGCATTTTGAAGCGCTTGAACAAATCACTGACATTGATGTCAATGATTACATCGAAGAGCCGATCGAGTCAATTGAATTTGGCCGTCGCTTTGCGCAAGACACCAAGCAAGTGGTGTTGCAGCGCGTGCGTGATGCTGAGCGCGAACAGATTTTGGCCGACTTTTTATCGCGTGGCGATTCGCTGGTCACTGGCACCATCAAACGGATGGAACGTGGTGATGCGATTGTCGAATCGGGCAAAATCGAAGCCCGTTTGCCACGCGATCAAATGATTCCCAAAGAAAATTTACGTATCGGCGACCGGGTGCGCGCCTATATTTTGCGCATTGACCGCAGCATGCGTGGCCCGCAGGTGATTTTATCGCGCACCGCACCGCAGTTCATCATGAAATTGTTTGAGCTGGAAGTGCCGGAAGTGGAACAAGGCTTGCTGGAAATTAAATCCGCCGCGCGTGACGCGGGTGTGCGCGCCAAAATTGCCGTGTACACCGCAGACAAACGAATTGATCCTATTGGCACCTGCGTCGGTATGCGCGGCTCGCGCGTGCAGGCGGTAACGGGCGAGCTGGGCGGCGAGCGGGTTGATATTGTGTTGTGGTCCGATGACCCGGCGCAATTTGTGATCGGCGCGCTGGCCCCGGCCAATGTGTCCTCGATCATGGTGGATGAAGACAAACATGCGATGGATGTGGTGGTGGACGAAGAAAATCTCGCCATCGCCATTGGCAGAAGTGGTCAAAATGTGCGTTTGGCGTCTGAATTGACGGGCTGGAAAATCAACATTATGACGGCCGAAGAGTCAGCCGACAAAGTCGCTAACGAGACTTCGGCGATTCGTTTGCTGTTCATGCAAAAACTGGATGTGGATCAGGAAGTGGCCGACATTTTGGTGGAAGAAGGTTTTGCCAGTCTGGAAGAAATTGCTTACGTGCCGATTAATGAAATGTTGGAAATCGAATCGTTTGACGCCGATACCATCAATGAATTGCGCACCCGTGCCCGTGATGCCCTGGTGACTGAAGCGATTGCCTCCGAAGAAGGTTTGGAAGGCATGGAAGATCCTTTGGTCAATATGGAAGGCATGGACCGTGTTACCGCAGGTAAATTGGGTCTGGCTGGCGTGAAGACCTTGCGAGCCTTTGCCGGCTTGGCTTATGATGAGTTTGGCGCGATTTTGGCCTTGGCCAGCGAGCGCGCACGTGCTTTAATTACCAATGAATTTAATGATGTGACTGACGATGAAATGAAATTAATTGATGTGAAGTACGACGAGAATGCCAAGGCCTTGCAAGCCAAAGCATGGAGTCTGACGGAAAGCAAGTAATTTAATTGAATATTGAAGCACATAGAAAAGAGGACTGAATGGCGAGTAACAACGTAGCCCAATTTGCCATCGAGCTGAAGATGCCCGAGGATTTGCTGCTAACGCAATTGCGTTCGGCTGGCGTCGCGAAAAATTCCGCGTCTGATCCGTTGTCGAAAGAAGACAAGGACAAATTGCTGGGGCATTTGCGCCGCGCTCATGGCACGGCGCCTGAGAGCGACAAGCAAAAAATTACGCTCACGCGCAAAGAAACCAGCGAGATCAAGCAAGCTGACGCGACCGGGAAATCTCGTACCATTCATGTCGAAGTTCGTAAAAAACGTACCTTCGTCAAGCGCGACGAAAGTAATGTTGGTGATGTCGGTGGCAGCGAGGCGGGTGCTGACGAACATGTGGCCGAAGCGGCGCATGAAGCGCTAGTTGATGCACCCGTGGCGGTCGATGAAGTGCTGGTTCAGCGCCGTGACGAAGAGGAAGAAGCGCGTCTGCAGATTGAATTAAAAGCGCGTCAGGAAGCGGAACTGCGTGAAAAGCAAGAGCGTTTGGCGCGCCTTGATGCCGAGCGTGCCGCACAGGAAGCGGCAACCCGCAAAGCTGAGCAAGAAGCACGTCTGGAGGCGGAACGCCAGGCCAAGAAAGCGGCCGAAGATGCGGTTGCAGCCGGTATGGCGCAAGCGGCGGCGGAAGAGAACAAGCGTTTGCGTGACGAAGAAACCCGCAAAAAAGCCGAGCTGGCTGCCAAGGATGCGGCAGAAAAAGCGGCTTCGGCGGATCGGGCACGCAAAGCCGTGGCAGATGAAGTGGCGCAGATCAAGGCCATGATGAATGCGCCGCGTCGTCAAGCCAAGCCGGCAGCGCCCGCGCCAGTCGTTGCGCCCGCAGCCACGGCGGGAGCCAATGCTGCCGCAGGCGCTACCGGGGCTGCTGGCGCGACAGGGGCTGCTGGTGCTACAGGTACGACAGGTACGACAGGTGCCGCAGGGGCGGGCAGCGCACCAGCCAAAACCAAAGCACCTGCCGAAGGCACTTTGCATAAGCCAGCGGATAAAAAGCCGGGTGAAAAGAAAGATGAGAAAAAGGTTGTTACCGATAAAAAGTCGATCAAATCGGCGAATATGTCGTCAACCTGGCAAGAAGATGCCAAGAAGCGTGGCCCTGCTGGCGGTGGTTTAAAAACCCGTGGCGGACATGGCGGCGGCATGGCGGCGCGCGATGCAGGCCGTGATGGCGGCGGCGCGCGTGATTCCGGCTGGCGTAGTGGTGGTAAAGGCCGCCGTGGTGGTGGACATCATGACGAGCGCGAAAGCAATTTCCAGGTGCCAACCGAAGCCGTGATCAAAGAAATTCATGTGCCGGAAACCATTACCGTGGCCGATCTGGCGCACAAAATGGCGGTGAAAGCATCGGAAGTCATCAAACAATTGATGAAGCTGGGCCAAATGTGCACCATTAACCAGGTGCTGGACCAGGAAACGGCCATGATTTTGGTCGAAGAAATGGGCCATAAAGCCTTGGCGGCACAGCTTGATGATCCGGAAGCCATGCTTCTTGATGGCGGCGAACAACAGCATTTTGAAACCATCCCGCGCGCTCCGGTGGTGACGGTGATGGGTCACGTTGATCATGGTAAAACGTCTTTGCTCGATTATATTCGTCGCTCCAAAGTGGCGTCTGGCGAAGCGGGTGGTATTACCCAGCATATTGGTGCTTACCACGTGGAAACCCCGCGCGGCATGATTACCTTCCTCGATACGCCGGGCCACGAAGCGTTTACCGCGATGCGTGCCCGTGGTGCCAAGGCCACCGATATCGTCATTCTGGTGGTGGCAGGTGACGACGGCGTGATGCCGCAAACCCGTGAAGCGATTGCCCATGCCAAGGCCGCAGGCGTGCCGCTGGTGGTGGCGATTAACAAAATGGATAAACCCGGCGCCAATCAGGATCGCGTTACCCAGGAACTGATTGCCGAGCAAGTGGTGCCGGAAGAATATGGCGGCGAATCACCGTTCGTGCCCGTTTCAGCGAAAACGGGTATGGGGATTGATGCCTTGTTGGAACATGTGTTGTTGCAGGCCGAAGTGTTGGAACTGAAAGCCTCGGTCGATTCGCCAGCCCATGGTTTGGTGGTGGAAGCGCGTTTGGACAAAGGGCGCGGCCCGGTTGCCACCATTTTGGTGCAGTCTGGTACCTTGCGCCGTGGCGATGTGGTGTTGGCGGGTTCGGCTTATGGCCGGGTGCGCGCCATGTTGGATGAAAACGGTAAGAGTATTACCGAAGCCGGGCCGTCGATCCCGGTTGAAATTCAAGGCTTGACCGAAGTGCCGGTGGCAGGTGAAGAAGCGATTGTGTTGGCCGATGAACGCAAAGCGCGTGAAATTGGTTTATTCCGTCAAGGTAAATTCCGCGACGTGAAACTGGCCAAGCAGCAAGCTTCCAAGCTGGAAAACATGCTGGAACAAATGGCCGAAGGCGAAGTCAAGAATCTGCCTTTGATCATCAAAACCGACGTGCAAGGTTCGCAAGAGGCTTTGGTGCAATCCTTGATCAAACTCTCTACTTCCGAAGTGCGGGTACAGATTGTGCATGCAGCGGTGGGTGGTATTTCCGAATCCGATGTCAATTTGGCGGTGGCTTCGAAAGCCGTCATCATTGGCTTTAACGTGCGGGCCGATGCCCAAGGGCGCAAGCTGGCCGAATCGAATGGCGTGGATATTCGTTACTACAACATCATTTATGATGCGATTGACGAAATCAAGGCGGCGATGTCGGGCATGTTGGCTCCCGAGAAGCGCGAACATGCTTTGGGTATGGTCGAAATTCGTCAGGTTATTACCGTCAGCAAAGTGGGCGCAATTGCCGGTTGTCTGGTCACCGATGGCGTGGTGAAACGCACTTCCATGGTGCGCTTGCTGCGTAATAATGTGGTGATCTGGACCGGTGAAATCGACTCCCTGAAACGCTTTAAAGATGACGCCAAAGAAGTACGCTCCGGTTTGGAATGCGGTCTCTCGCTGAAAAACTACAATGACATCAAAGAGGGCGATCAGCTCGAAGTCTTTGAAGTACAAGAAGTGGCGCGTACCCTGTAATTTTATTTTTTTCTCTCTCCCCGCAAGGCAGCTTCGTGCTGCCTTGTCCATTACATATGAACAAACGCATATGAACAAACATAGTAAAACCATGCCTGCGCGCGCGATGCGCGTGGCTGACCAAATCCAACGGGATTTGGCCGAACTGATTGCGTTTGAAGTGAAAGATCCACGGATCGGCTTGATCACCTTGACCGAGGTGCAACTCACGCCCGATTATGCCCATGCCAAAGTGTATTTTACGATGCTCAACGACAACCCGGATGCGATCCGGCACACCGTGGAGGGCTTGGCCAAGGCCGCCGGTTACTTGCGTGCCTTGCTGGGCAAGCGTTTGCACATTCACACCTTGCCGCAATTGCATTTCTTGCACGATGCCACCACCGCGCGCGGCATGCAATTATCGGCTTTGATTGATCAGGCCAATGCCACACGGGCTGCGGATGCAGACGAGTAACTCCACCCCGGCCAATCAGCCCAAAAAGCCCAAAGTGCCGCGCCGTGCAGTTGACGGCGTGTTGTTGTTAGATAAACCGGTCGGCTTTTCCAGCAATCAGGCTCTGGTGCAAGCCAAACGCCTGTTACTGGCGTTAAAGGCGGGTCATACCGGTACGCTTGATCCGTTTGCCACGGGTTTATTGCCATTATGCTTTGGCGAAGCGACCAAGTTTTCGCAAGATTTGCTGGAAGCTGATAAAACCTATGACACCACCGTGCATCTGGGGCAGCGTACCGACACGGGGGATACCGAAGGGCAAGTGGTTGAAACCTTGCCAGTGAATGTGACGCCGGAGCAAATCGAAGCCGTACTGGCCCGCTTTCGCGGCCCGATCAGCCAGATTCCACCGATGTATTCCGCCTTGAAGCGTGATGGCAAGCCCTTGTACGAGTACGCGCGG
>CAMBDR010000267.1 GCA_945864765.1 Janthinobacterium lividum
GGCCTGCCGTATTTTCCAGCGCAGTCGGGCCATGCGCTCATACCACGCTCAATATTGCGGATAACCTGCTGGCGCTGTCGGCGGTGAAACATCAGCCTGATGTCTATCCGGCGGCAAATTGGTTGTACCATCGCTTGACAGAACATGCGGTTTTCCTTGATCCGAAATGATAGCGGGTGCCCAGCATCCGCACTTGCAAGCGTGGAGGGGTGATATCAGTTTGGGGACGCTGTTTGCTGCGGGGGTATTGTCATGAAGCGCGATTGTATGTTCTTCGTGGCCGATTTTAAGCACCCCCAACGCCGCTAACACTCGTTCTTGCGGTGCGCTATCTGGCCCCTTGCGGCTGGATGCGGTAAGCCCACCAGAGCAAAGCCAGCCCAGTAATAATCATCGGGATTGAATACATTTGCCCCGCCGAGAGCGTCACGCCCAGTGCCGAGACTTCAAAATCCGGCGTTCTAAAATACTCGGTAAAAAAGCGCGCGCAGCCATACAGTAAGGCATACATGGCCCCCACCGCCATCCGTGGCCGGGGTTTTTGCGCAAACCACCAGAGCAGGATAAAACACAGCACCCCATCCACCAAGGCCTGATAAATCGGCGACGGATGCACCAAATGAGCCACCCCCGGCCACTGCATGGCCCATGGCAAGCTGGCGTCGGCAACGCGGCCCGGCAATTCGGCATTGATAAAATTACCGATGCGGCCAAAGGTATAGCCCAGCGGCACCAGCGGCGCGATAAAATCCATCACTTCCATCCACGAGCGTTTGGCCTTGCGTGCCCATAAAGCCATCGACACCAACACCCCCAAAAAGCCACCATGGAAAGACATGCCGCCTTCCCAGACGGCGATAATCTTGAGCGGATTGGCAAAATAATAGCCAGCGAGAATTCTATCGAAATTGTAAAACAGCACTTCACCCAGCCGCCCGCCGATCACCACGCCCAGGACGCCGAAAAACAGCATGTCGTCAAGGTCTTCCTTTTTCCAACCCTGCGCTTGTATATGGGGCAGTTTCAGGCGCACGCGGCCCAGGATGATGAAAAACAGGAAGGCCAGCATATACATCAAGCCATACCAATGCACGTGCAAGGGGCCGAGGGAAAAGGCGACGGGGTCGGGTTGGGGGTGAATTAGCATGGGTGACTCGGTTGGGTTGCGCAGTTGGGTTGCTTTGGGTTGACGTTGGATTGTAATCGTCGGCTATTCTAACCCGATTTGGCGGTAATTCCGGCACATTGCTGGCGGTAGGGCAAATGTGGTGGGCAGCATTCTATTTGAATCTGACAATAAAAACAGGCACCTCCACCTCAATTTCAGCAAATGCCTCCAGCATGATGCTTAACGCGCCATCCACCCCAAAGCCGCCGGTCCCGGCACCAATTATCGGAAAGGCGACTGATTGATACCCGTTGGCGCTCACAATTTGCATGGCCGAAATAACAGATTGTCTGATCGAATGCCGGGTCGAGCGCCAAAACATATTGATGCCCGCCACGTGGATGATGGCCTTAAAGCCGAGTTTCCCGGCACCCGTGGTGACGGCACCACCCAAGGGGATAGCGCCAAATCTGCCAAGTTCACGAAAAGGCTGATAACCTGCGCGGCGTTTGATGGCCCCCGAAACGCCTTGCGGCAGCAAGAGCCACCATGGAATGATATTCCGGTTCCAGGCATTGACGATGACTTCCACTTTTTGATCCAGTAAGTCACCTTCAACGATATGTAAATTGTGTGGTTTCATCAATGTCATGTTTGATTTGGGTGGTTAGCACGAATAAACCGGGGGGCATTACGGTTCCATCGCCTTTTTCATGGCACGCAACACTTTGGCATCATCTTTGTACTTCTTGCGCAGCGTGGTTTCGTCGGCGCTGAGCTTGTCGCAACCGAGCTTGCGCACCGCCTCTTTAATTTCCTTGGCTCTGGCTGCGTCGTAAGCTTCTTCGCCACCCCAGTGGTTGCAGCCGAAGGCCCTTGAAATAAAGCTTGCCACCTCTTTGGGCATGCCTTTTTTGAGCGCTTCAATGTCGGGCGGGTCTTGGGCTTGGGCGGCAGCGCATACCAGTGATAGCGCGAGTGAGAAAAAGATGGTGGGGTGCATTTGTATTGTGCTCAAATGATTCATGGTGTGAGGCAGCCATGCTGCATGGTGTTGATCCGGGTAAGGATTTTAACACCATCCGGGTTTTATGCGCTCACAGTTGATTTTGCCTGATCTACACCTTTGAAAGAAAAGTGCATCCACACCAGCGAAAAGCATACCGTGCCATATAACAGCATGAAGCTCGACGAGCGCACCCCGGTAAAGTCAACCAGCGCGCCAAACATAATCGGCAAGATGAAACCACCCAAACCACCGGCCAAACCCACCACCCCGGAAACGGCACCGATATTGTCGCTAAAATCATCCGAAATAAATTTAAACACCGACGCTTTACCCACTGCCATGGCCACCCCCACCACAAACAACAGCACGGTGAACATCCAGGGCGACAAGCCAATATGCAGCGCTTTGGGGCCATGCACGGTTTGGATGATCATGTCGGTTTGCGGATAAGAGAGTAAGAAAAAGGCCACCCAACACACCCACATCACCGCCCAGGTAACTTTGAAAGCACCATATTTATCCGAAATCCACCCCCCCAGCGCGCGCAACACACCGCACGGCAGGGAAAAGCAGGCGGCCAGCAAGGCAGCCGACTGCATGCTGAAACCATATTCGCTAACATAATATTTGGTCATCCACAACGCCAGCGCCACATAGCCGCCAAACACCACCGAGTAATACTGGCAATAACGCCAAACCCGTGGGTCTTTCATCACCTTGATTTGATCGGCAAACGAAACATTCGCACTCACCAAATGCTTGGGGTTGGAGTAAGTGCTGAACCAAAACACAATGGCCGTAATCAACATCGCCAAGGCATACACTTTGGGCAGCATTTGCCAGCCAAACGCCGCGATAATGCCAGGTGCCACAAATTTGGTCAGTGCCGAACCGGAATTACCCGCACCAAACACCCCCATCGCCAAACCTTTGCGTGATGCGGAAAACCAGCGCGCCACATACGGTGTACCCACCGAAAAACTACCGCCCGCCAAACCAACAAACAAACCCAACACCAAAAAATGCCAATATGCGGTGGCATAACTGATTAAATAAATCGGTATCACGGTTGATAACATCAATAAAAAGAAAACGATGCGCCCGCCATAGCGATCGGTCCAAATGCCCAGCGGCACGCGTACCAAAGAACCAGTCAGTACTGGCGTTGCGGCCAGCAAACCGAACTGGGTTTCATTCAAACCCAGGCTGGTTTTAATGGGTATGCCGAGAACCGCAAACATCATCCATACCGCAAAGCAGATGGTGAAAGCGAAAGTGCTGCCAAATAGTACCGAGATGGCATGGTGTTGGGGTGTTGCCGGGACGTTCATGTTGTGCTCCATGTTGTCGTGCATAGGGATAAGCTGATGGTAAGCAATATTGGGCGCGCCTGCCATTGGCCTGATGGTAGGGCTTGCCTGGGCATAGGGACTAGCCCGGCGGGCCAAAGGGAGGGGGAAATAGTTCGAAAGGCGTAGTCAGCGCAGATTGGTCCAGATCAGGGGCAGCCAGACACAGCCTAATATGAGCAGCAGGCGCAGGCTTATGGGTAAGCCAAACCGGGTGCCACCCGCCACCCAGGCCGCCACCATTTTGCTGATGGTGTTGGAAGAAATGGCCAGCAGAATCGGGAGTAAGGCCTGGTTGGCGGCCAGTTTGCCATTGGCCGTGAGGGTGAGCACGGAGGCCACTGCGGCATGCACATCGGCAAAGCTGGCCAGGGTGGTACTGACATTTAATGCGGTGCGCCCAAAATGTTGGTTGGCCAGTGCCAGCAGGGCGGTGGCAATGCTCAGGATGACGGCAAAAATCAGGGCTTGTTTAAAACTGAAGGCATGGCCCTGGGGTAATTCGGGTGCGGGTTCTGCCATTTGGCCACGTATGGCGAGCCAGGCCAGCAGCAGGGTACAGGCCAAGCCCGCCCCCAAGCTGGGGGCAAGGGTGGCGAGTGCGGCTGGTGCAACCGTCAGGCATACCACCAACAACAAAATGAAGGTGGATACGGTAGAAAAGAGTCCACCCGCAAGGCAGGAAGCGCGTAAGGCGGGTTGGGCGCGGTAGCGCGTGCCCATGGTGGCAATGGTGGCGGTGCTCGATACAAAACCGCCGCCAAAGCCGGACATGGCCAAACCAAAATGCGGCCCCTTGATGCGTAAGGCAATATAACCGAAGGCTTGCAAACCCATCAAAATTACCACCAGGCCCCATAAGCGGCGTGGGTTGGCACCCATTAACCATGGCATCGCCTGATTCGGTAATAAGGGCAGGGCCACCAGTGCGGCGGCGGCCAGGATCAAACCGTCCCGAATTTCATGGTCTTTGAGCGTCTCGCGCGAGAATTGATGTAAATCGTTGCGTAAATTCAGGATAACGGCAATCAATACCGCCGCCCCGACCGCAATTTCGCGCTGGGTGACCGCACACACGCCCACCAGGTAACTTAAAAATAAGGCCAGCTCGGTGGTAATGCCGGGGTCGTCCGAGCTATCGCGCCAATGCGATATGGCACACAAACCCAGCACCAGCAAGGCCCCCATTGCGCTCAATTGCAGGGCCTGGGCCAGTGCCCCGCCCAAGGCAGTCAGGGCAAAGCTGCGGATGCCGGCAAAGGCACGGGTGGGGCCACTGCCTTTGTGCCGTTCCCGGTCGATGCCGATTAATAAACCGCAGCCCAGTACCAGCAATAGCGTCGATAGTTCTAACTCCTGCATAGATTTCCAATACCGGGCAAGGTGAATCGGGCTTACCAAACCCGGCAGGCTTTGGGGCGCGCCATGGGTTGACCAATTTTACAGGAAAAAGCCTTGGCAAACTCCGGCATATTCGCCACCACCCCATTTACCCGATATTTACCCGGCGAATGTGGGTTGGTCAGCGCATTCAAGCGCTGGTTTTCCGGGCGGTCGTTTTCACAAGCCCACTGCGCATAGCCGACAAAAAAGCGCTGCTCCGGGCTTAAGCCGTCACGCGCTGGTTCCGGTTGTTCGGCCATTTCGGCCATTTCCATCTTCCAGGCCATCCAGGCGATTAATAAACCGCCCAAATCGGCCACATCTTCACCCAGCGTGAGTTTGCTGTTGATTTTAATATCATCCACAATCGTGTATTGCGCGTATTGAGCGGTGATGCAGCTTGCACGCTGGTTAAATTGCCTGGCGTCTTGTTTGGTCCACCAATCGCGCAGATTGCCGTTGGCGTCGTATTGGCGGCCTTCATCATCAAAGGCGTGGGTGACTTCATGGCCAATGGTGCCACCGGTATTGCCATAATTGGGCGCGGCATCCATTTTTCCATCATACAGCGGGGGTTGCAACACGCCCGCCGGGAAGGTAATGTCATTGACTTGCGCTTCGTAGGATGCATTCACGGTGGGCGGTGTCATATTCCATTCGGCTCTATCCAAAGGTTTGCCGATTTTGTTTAATTGCCGCCGGGTTTCAAATTGAAGGCCGCGTGTGACATTGCCGGCAAAATCATCGGCTTTAACGGTGTAGCTGCTGTAATCACGCCATTGATCGGGGTAGCCGATTTTATTGATCATGGTTTTCAGCTTTTCATGCCCATTCGCTTTGGTTTTGGCACTCATCCAGGTGAGGGAAGAAATTTGTTGTTTCATGGCCGCTTCAATTTGCAGCGTCATGCGCTGGATTTTGGCTTTTAATTCCGGGCTAAAGGCACGTTTGACAAATTCCTGACCCAAGGCGTCGCCCAATTGATTATCGATCAGATTGGTGCAGCGCTTCCAGCGTGGCCGCAACTCGGGGATGCCGCGCAAGGTTTTGCCAAAGAAGGCGAAATCGGTTTCGACAAAGGTTTTGGGTAAGACCGCAGCTTGCACGCGGATCACCTGCCAGCGCAAAAAGGTTTGAATCTCGGCCAGGCTGCGTTGCTTTAATTGTTGCTCCAGCGCCCGGTAGTATTTCGGTTCGCTCACGTTAATCAATTTGACTTGCTCCAGCCCAATGGCCTGAAAATAATCGCGCCACTGAAACGAGGGAGTCAGTGCTTGCAGGCTGGTGGGGGTCATGTGGTGGAATAATTTTTTCGGATCACGTTTTTCAACCCGGGTCAGCGAGGCTTGTGCCAGCGCGGTTTCCAGTGCCAGAATCGATTGCGCTGCCTGTGTCGCGTCAGCGGCGCTGCTGCCTGCCAGGGTTAGCATTTTGGCGATATGCGCCAAGTATTCGGCACGCAGTTGTTTGCTTTTTTCATCTGAGCGGGTGTAATACTCGCGATCCGGCAAACTGATGCCACCGGCTGTGGCGTGCGCAATCACATTACGCGCATCGGCGAAATCCTGGCGCGAACCAAAGCCAAACAATAAACTGTCTTCGGCCAG
>CAMBDR010000268.1 GCA_945864765.1 Janthinobacterium lividum
GCATGAAAGCGAATTTCCACTCTCGGTCTGGCAAACCGGTTCCGGCACCCAAAGCAATATGAATATGAATGAAGTGCTGGCCAATCGCGCTTCCGAACTGATGGGCGGCAGCCGTGGCGCGGCGCGTCTGGTACACCCGAAGGATGATATCAATCTGGGCCAATCGTCCAACGACATCTTCCCCACCGCCAGGCATGTGGCAGCCGCCTTGGGCGTGGCCAAGGCGTTGCTGCCAGCGCTTGCCAGTTTGCACGACTGTCTGGCGCAAAAAAGCGAAGAATTTGCCGGGATTGTGAAAATCGGCCGCACCCACTTGCAAGACGCCACCCCACTCACGCTAGGGCAGGAATTTTCCGGCTATGTGGCGCAACTGGCTTACGCGCAAAGCATTCTAAAAAATAACATTGCCGCGCTGTGCGAACTGGCCGCAGGCGGCACGGCGGTGGGCACCGGTTTGAATGCGCACCCCGAATTTGGCCAACGCGTAGCGGCAGAATTGGCACAACGCACCAGTTTGCCCTTTGCCAGCGCACCCAACAAATTTGCCGCACTGGCCGGACACGATGTACTGGTGGCCGCGCACGGCAACCTGAAAACCCTGGCTGCCGCGCTAATGAAAATCGCCAACGACGTGCGCTGGCTGGCTTCCGGCCCACGCTCGGGCCTGGGCGAAATCACTATCCCGGAAAACGAACCGGGCAGCTCCATCATGCCGGGCAAAGTCAACCCGACCCAATGCGAAGCCTTAACCATGCTGTGCTGCCAGGTGTTTGGCAACGATGTGGCGATTAATTTTGGCGGTGCTTCCGGCAATTTTGAATTGAATGTCTACAAACCGCTGATCATCCATAACTTCTTGCAAAGCGTGCGCCTGCTGGCCGATGGTATGGCCAGTTTTGAGCGCCACTGCGTGCAAGGCATTAGCCCGAATGAAGCGCGCATTGCCGATTTAATGCAACGCTCGCTGATGCTGGTCACCGCGCTGGCACCGCATATTGGCTACGACAAAGCCGCCAAAATTGCCAAACAGGCGCATCAGGACGGCGGCACCCTGAAACAAACGGCGCTGGCGCTGGGCTATGTGACCGAGGAACAATTTGAGCAATGGGTGCAACCGCTGGCGATGACGCAGCCGGGTTTGTAATTTGAAGCAATTGCCGCCACAACTTAAATTGCTTTTACTATCGCCATCACCGTTACGCACCATGTTAAAATCAGGTCACCATGCCGTAAGGCATCCATTTCGAAGGGAATTTATCATGTTTGAACGATTTTCACGTAGTTGGGCCTTGCTCAAGGCCAGCGCGGCAATCCTGCGCCAGGACAAAAACCTGTTGCTATTCCCCTTGTTTTCCGTGTTCTCATGCGGCTTGGTGATACTCAGCTTTATTGCACCACTGGCCATCGGCGGCGTTTTTTCCAGCAGTAACAACACGGAATATTCCCCGGCCATCGTCTGGCCTTTGGTTTTTCTGTTTTATTTGAGCCAATATTTCGTCATTTTCTTCTTCAATACCGCCCTGGTGGGTGCCGCCATGATACGGCTGGACGGCGGCAACCCCACCGTTGCCGATGGCATGGCCATTGCCCGCAGCAAAATCGGCACTATTTTTGGCTATGCACTCATTGCCGCCACCGTCGGCATGATTTTGCGCATGATTGAAGAACGCGCCGGGTTTATTGGCAGCTTTATCGTCAAACTGTTGGGGGTGGCATTCACCGCTGCCTCGTTCATGACGGTGCCGCTCCTGGTATCGCGCGACATTGGCCCGATTGATGCTGTCAAGGAAAGCGCGCTATTACTGAAAAAAACCTGGGGTGAAAACGTGATCGCCAATGCGGGCATGGGGTTGGTGTTTGGCTGGATTTATTTTGCCTTTATGCTGCTGGGCGGCGGCTTGCTGGTGTTTGTTGGCATTGCATTGGGTGGCGTCATGCTGGTGGCCATTGCAGTGCTACTGGTGATTTGCTTCATCCTGTTGGCACTGACCCATGCCGCCTTGCAAGGCGTGTATTCCGCCATTTTGTATCGCTATGCCACGGGCGGCAATATCGGCAGCGGTTTTTCGGGGGATGCATTGGAAAATGCGTTCAAAACCAAATAGTCAGGCACGTTCCACCAACCAACTCTTGATGCGATGAATACATTCCAAAAGCGTACCGCAATCCGGATCGCTGCCGTCAGCTTACTGCTCGCTGCGGTTGCCAGTCCGCTTTCCTGGTTCATCGCGCGCGAGAGAACCGAGGAGAGCATCGTTTCCCTGGCCATCGAAGTGTCAAACCGATTGTTGCACCATTATCATGCCATCAATTTGAAAAGTCAGGATGCCTCCGGCCATGCCACCATTGCCGCCCGAGCCATTGCCGGGGGCTTGTTTGACATTGCCGAGATTTATGACGGGCAAGGTATCAAGATGGCCGAATCACAAACCCCGGGCGGCGCAGCCGTTGAGGCGGCCCTGCCCCATCATGGCAAACCGGGTTACCATGAAACCTCCTACGAAAGCCTGAAACTGGCGGGCGATGTCTGGGTATTACGGGTCTTCGTACCATTGCGCCAACAGGCCAACGACCAAAGCGGCCCGGTCACCGGCTATTTTGAAGGGGTGCGCATCATACCGCAATGGCAGCGGGAACAAATTTTTGCCAATTCCCTGATTGCGATGTTGATGGTGTGTCTGGCAGCGGTGCTGTGCGGCGCTGCCGTGTATCCGGTGGTGGTCTATTTGTCGGCCGATAATGAGCGCAAAGCGCGTGAAGTGCTCGATTCGCATATTTCCATGATGGAAGCGCTTGGCCGCGCCATTGCCAAGCGCGATTCCGATACGGGTGCCCATAATTACCGCGTCGCCTGGATTGCGGCGCGCATTGCCGAGCACATGGGTTTGAAAGGGCAAGCCATGCAGGCCATGATTGTGGGCAGTTTTTTGCATGACGTTGGCAAAATCGGCATTCCTGACGCGATTTTGCTCAAACCAGGCAAACTCGACGCCGCAGAAATGGAGGTAATGCGCACCCACGTGGACCAAGGCGAGCAAATCGTCAGTGGTTTGGGTTGGCTTGACGATGCCAACGCGGTCGTGGCCGCACACCACGAAAAGTGGGATGGTTCCGGCTACCCACGCAAGATGGCGGGTGCGACCATACCGCTTGCCGCACGCATTTTTGCCGTGGCCGACGTGTTTGACGCGCTGTGCTCAAAACGCCCCTACAAAGAGCCGATGGGCTTTGAGGCGGCCATGGCGATTCTTGAAAAAGACACGGGCAGCCATTTCGACCCCGCCGTTATGGCCGTTTTCCGCGCCATTGCACAGGACACCTTCACACGCTTGGCCAATTGCAGCGAAAACGATGCGCGCCAACTGCTGGCCGAGCGGGTACGTTACCATTTTGGCATGGGGTAAGGTTGGATGGCACGTTTCAGCCCGTTTCACTGAAATTCATTTCTTATCCCTATCCATTTCCATTTCTCGCTTTTTAAAGGCGCTTTTTAAAGATGGCTTCACGAGGGCAGCATGCAATTTGATTTATTTGAATATAGCCGCGATACTGGCATGCGCCATGACGTGCTCACGGCGCTGGAACAGTTTGACGCCTGCGCCGCACGCCTGGCCCTTTCTACCTTGGCGGCAAGCTTTCCACTGGATGCCACGCTGCCGGACATGATCAGCCTGATCGAAGCACTGGAACAACAGGGCACCAGCCCCTTCCCCAACCACGCCGCAGCGACCACTGTGCGCTTGTGCTTAAGCCAGGTGGAACCCATCGCCCTGCGTATGTTGGAGCCTGCACCCGGGCGTAAATGGCTGAACCAATTATGGCGCGAAGCGGCCTTGCGCGCGGCGGCCTTACCCTTTTTGGCCAAAGAGAGCGAAAACCATGCCGCGCCACTGTATTTATGCGCCGGGGATTGGGCCAGCGCAGAAAGCACCGTGGCAGCCATTGCATCGTGGCGGCGCATTCCCGCACCGCTGGGTTGGATGGCCGAAGCAAAATACCGCCAATTGGGGTTGGAGGCAGTCTGGCCCTTGCTTTGTGAATTAGCCTTTATTGCGCCTGGCCGTTTTGGTGATTGTGTGGCGCGGCTAGCTGACCCCACCCTCAGTGCTTTGCTGAAAAAGTTTTATGCCGAATTTGAAGGCCGTGGCGATGATAGCGATGTATGCTGGCTTCCGGCCTGGCTGTTGATTGAAAATGGCACGCTGGCAGCGCACTTACAGGATCTGCAACCCGCGCGTGACGGCGCGCCCGAGCAGGCGGCGCTCCTGCTACGCGAGCTATTGGGGCTGGAGCGACGCGGCCAACATCAGGCCATCGTCGAGCGTCGCCGCCGCTTGCAGGGCTTACAGCCTGATTTGTATGCGGCTTATATGAAGACGCGCTGAGGAAGACACGCTGAGGAAAACGCGTTAAGCGCCGACGCCAACAATCAAAACATGTTGGCCTTAAAGTGGGCTTAGCCTTTGAAAGTAATACACGCCGGCACCCAATTCTGGTGGTGACTGATAAGTGAGCAGTTCACCGCGCTGGCATGCCACCGGATGGGCGAAACCCGGCCCGTCATACACAAAGGTATGGAATTCGCCATTCTCACCGCAGGCATCGACGCCTGCCGGCAAATCGGCCAAAAAGGCGGCGTCAAATTCGCGGCCACAAAATTCCTGTCCCAAAAAGCGGCCATTCACGCACACCACAATGGCCTTGAATCCGGCCTGTAAAAATTCATCCACCAGGCTTTGGCGGTCTTGCTGCCAGAGCGGCAATACCGCTTCCAGGCTGGCTGCGGCGCAAACTTTTTCTTCCCAGTCACGGTGGGCTTGCAAATCGATGTCGCCAAACACGGCAAAGCGGATGCCATTGGCGTGGGCGCTTTGCAAGGTGGCGATAAATTGCGCCTCGTAGGTTTGCCAGGTGGTTTGATAGAAGGTCAGCGGCAAACCCAGGCTTGCCGCTTGCGCCTGCATGAGTGCGGCGGGTACGCCATGCGAGCGCGACCAAACGCCGGCTTCGTCCATGGCGGTAATGAGTAGCGCCACGGCCATGCCGTTTTGGCGTGCGCGCTGCAAGGCGAGGCAAGAATCTTTGCCGCCGCTCCAGGAAATGAGGGTGTTGGGGGTCATGTCAAATTACTCCGTATAAATGTCAAGGGTTGAGTTGGTGCCGCAAAGTGATTGCATCACCGTTTTATCGATATGGCAATGGCGGTCATTATCGACCTGCAAAGCGGCCAGGTTTTAAGGAATGTCGCCCACCATCCCACTCGCGTTTCATCCGCGCCAAAAACCCGGCCTCGGCCCGTGGGCCATGTTCAATCAAGGTGGACTCCATGGCATCGGCAATGCGCTCAAGCACTTGCGCTGCCGCCTTAACGCCGCACAGCTTGCCAAATTCCAGCATGTCCTGGCGTGACGGGTAGTCACGACTGCGGTGCATTTTAAGCGCCATGCTACGATCCGCTATCACCATCCCATTGCGACCAGCCAGATCATAGGCACTGGTGGTCACCACATCGTAGAGTGGTGCCAGCCTTGGCCCGCTGTCGTCTACCGGGTGGCCATACAGCAATCCAAAGTTTTTCAGATGGGCATCGCCATTGCGCACCATCACCGACAAGGCAAGATATTCAAACAGGTGATGCAAACTCGTGGCGCGCTGTTCTGCGCCGCAATAAATGGTAATGGCCTTGGCCACCGCTTCATAACTACCCTGATATTTTTGATCGCGGGTGCCAGCCCGGTTCATCAACACGGCCATGTCTTCAAAGCCAATTTGCTGCTCACCTTCCAAATCAAAGCGCGCCATCACAAACAAACCGCCGTCGTCGGACAACCAAAATGGCGGCACCAAAATGCCGGCTTTTTTTGCCGCTGACATACAAAGAAATTCATTGACTGCCAAGTGCGGGTAATCATCACCACTGGCTTTGACGATCAAATCCGAATGGATCAGGGTGGCACGCTCACCCAATGCGCTGCCGGGTTTATCCGCGTCGGGCAACATCACCTTGGGTTGTACGCCTGAAATACCCGATTCCAGATAGGCATCCAGCAAAAAATCAAACAATGCCTTTGATGATGATTGTTTAAGCAACTCGGCACGACCGATCTGCGCTTTGGGCGCGCTTGGCGCGGCTTCGGGTTCTGTGAAGCGCAAGCGCCCAATTTGATTGCGCCCGGCGAACGCCAACAGCCGCATATCGTCCACCCCGCCATATTTTGCCAGGCGCTGCTCGATTTTTTCTTTCAGGTAGCCTTCTGGCAAATTCATACAAAACGGCCCCAACATCGCCCCGGAAGCATAACTTTCAGCCCGCAGCGGCATGAGCAACGAGGTTTCACACATGCGCTCTTTGGTACTGTAATTGAACACAAAACGGGCATCGTGGCTTAATAAACCGGACTCTCCCTGCGGTGTTGAAACCAGCAATTGTTTAATCTTCATCAAACA
>CAMBDR010000269.1 GCA_945864765.1 Janthinobacterium lividum
TGCCTGCGCTGGCCACATCCAAAGCGTTGATCTCATCTTGCATCAAAGCGTACTGCTGCTGCGTTTTTAGCAGTTCATCAATCGATGTTTGATTGAGACTGATTGCCAATGTCAAATTGGACTGGGCTGCTGGCCCATTATTTTCCGCAGCAGCCAAGGCTCCGAGCGCATGCAAGATGCCAGCGGTAGAGATGGCGTCATTTGTTGCCACGGCCAGTGGCAAGGCAAATGCGTAGCCTTGATGCGCTTGCTCGAAATGGTTTTGGGTTTGGTAAAATGCACCATATTCAAACCATGCGTGATAATTGCTTGGGTCGCGTACTACCGCTTTGGTATAGGCCTTGCCTGCTTGGGAAAATTGCCCCAGTAAGTGCAACATCCTGCCGCGCAAAACCCAGCTATTTACCGTGTTGCTTTTTTTATCTTCACTTTCCCCATCTTCTTGTTCTATCGCAGTTTCTGACAATACCGTCAGTGCCGCAGCAATTTTCCCATCCAGATACAATTGCCATGCTTGCTGATATTGTGCCGTGGTGCGGCCTTGCGGTGCCTTGGCAAACTGCTGGGCCAAATCGTTGGCGCGTTGCAAGGCTTGGTCACGTTCTTGCTTCAGGGAAGCAATTTCTTCCTGCTTGGCATCGAGCTTACCAGCGAGTAAGCCTAAACGAGCCGCGAATTCTTTTTCCACAGCAGCGATACTTTTGATGCGGAAATAATTGATTGCCAGTTGATCACATTCATTAATCTTGCATAAAATGATCTCCGCTACCCGGCCACCCGCCTTGGGCAAGGTGTGTGTAAGCATTAATTCGTGCAGTACTTTCCAGCCGGGTGGTGCGCTGACGATCAAATTGACTTCCTCGCCAACTTGTTTGTCAGGAAATGTGAGCGAAAACAAACCGTTGGCCGATGTGGTTGATTGATTTGCACCGTGGCTGCCTATGGTTACCGTAGCAAACGCCGCGCCATCAGCAGCATTTTTCTTGATCATGCCTTGCAAGGTCGCTTCTGCCCAAGCATTGTGCGCCAGCAACAGCCAGCTAAAACCCATGCTGGCGCGTTTGATTTGCTGGATAATGCGCTTGCAACCCATACCCAATCCCCCTTTACTTGGTTTCCAGTCCACCCGGCACCTGGTTCTGGAATGGATCAAATGGCCGATTCTCGGGCCGGGTTGGGTCAACCCGGTTTTGCGATTGGTTGGTATCCGGTGGCCGATTTTCTGGCCGGGTTGGGTCAGGTCGCTGATTGGCTGGCGTGTTTCTATCTGCTGCCGCCCCCATAAATTGCCAGTCGCGATAGGTGGCGGCTTCGCCAAAACTTTGGAAGAGGGGCGGGAAATTGCTGATTTTGATTGGTTTTTGATTCGACATGCTGAAAATGCCGACGATGCCGCGTCCGTCAATTGATGGCGTGATGCCCCATTCGTCGCTACCTGTCAAGGGATCGGTATAAATTTTGCGCAAGTGGCGGCGAATATTCGGGGCGCGCGGGTCTTTTAATAAATCTTCCAGTTTCTTGGGTACGCGTATCTGGCCCGGTTGCGAGGCATTGGCATAGCTGATCAAGGCTTGGTGGAATTCGGTGCCGATGGCTAATAACTCTTCTTCTGCCACGCGCTGTTGCAATAACACCCCCATTTGCAGGGTGGCGGCAGTGGCTACCGCGATTAAGGCCAGCGTAATGAGCAAGGCGATATAACTGAAACCGGATTGGAACAGGGGGGCAGGCAGGGTTGACTGGGTACGCATGGTGCTCAAAGTGGTAGGTGTATCAATCAAAAAACCATAGCGTACCAGAAATGCCGCTACAAACGGCAATTTGCGTGTTCCGCTTGTTTTGAAGAAAGCGGTAGATTCAGCTTGGGAGTTTGGTAAAATGCAAAGCCAACTCGGGAATCACAGGGTGAGGATGGTATTTTTCTAATTTTTCCCGATTTTTTCTGACCCAATCAAGCGGATTTTTGTGAAATGACGATGCCAGCGAAAAAACCGAATGCAAGCACCATCGCCGCTGCCTATGGCTCGGATGAAAATGGCCTGGTTTATGGTTTCCTTTTTAAACAAGGTGAAAGCGGCATCCCCATTGCTGCCGGGGAAGCCATGCAGTGGTTGGCCGATGCCGAACAAAACCCGGATATTCCCGGTTTTGTCTGGTTGCATTTTAATTTAACCAATGCCGCTTCGCTGCTGTGGATGCAGCACAAACTCAAGCTCTCGCCCGATTTTTATGAAACCTTGCAGGGCGGTTCCAGCTCCACCCGGATCGAATTTGCCGACGATTACCTGATCGGGGTGTTAAATGATGTGCTTTACGATTTTTCGTTTGACCCTTCGCAGGTATCGACCTTAATCTTTTCGGCTGGCCCACGTTTGATGGTGACGGCGCGCAGCAAGTCGCTACGCTCGATTGATCGTTTGCGGGTATCGGTCAAAAACGGCGCGCAGTTTCACAGTTCGACTTCCCTTTTGATCCATTTATTGCGTGATCAGGCCGACGTGTTGGTGAAAATCTTGCGCGATTCCATCGCCAAGGTCGATCACATCGAAGACGATTTACTTTCCGGCATGATCGAAGCCAAGCGCGCCAACCTGGGCCAGTTGCGCCGCGTGCTGGTACGCTTGAAGCGCCTGTTGGCCCCCGAACCTGCGGCCCTGTTCCGCTTGCTGGCGCGCCCGCCGGAATGGATGCAAGAAGCCGATGTACTGGAACTACGCCAGTCCACCGAAGAATTTTCGGTGGCCCTGAATGATATCGATACCCTGCAAGAGCGCATCAAGCTGTTGCAGGAAGAAGTGTCGGCCCAGGTGCAGGAACAAAACAACCGCAGCCTGTTTGTGTTGACGGTGTTTACGGTCTTGGCATTGCCGGTGAATATGATTGCCGGTTTGATGGGCATGAATGTGGGCGGGGTGCCGCTGGCGCAAAACCAGGAAGGCTTTTGGGTGGTGGTGGCGCTGGTGGTGACCATTACGCTGGTGGCGGGGTGGTGGATGTTTAGCAATCGGCCGGGTTCACGTTGAGCCAGGTTTGATCAGTATGAGGATTCAAAGATGAAAAATGCGCTGTTATTGATCCATTTGATTTTCGTCGGTGTCTGGTTGGGTTGTGTCATTACCGAAGCCTTGTTTGAACGCGCTTTGCTGGGGCAAGGGCGCGCCCAGGAATTGATTTTGGTAGCCTTGCATAAACGGGTGGATTTTTTGCTTGAAATCCCGGCTTTTTTGATCGTGATGGTGACCGGGGGCATGCTGTTGGCAGGTGCGCCGCCCAGCCCTTTACTGCATCTGAAAATTGGCTTGGGCTTACTGGCCATTAGCGCCAATATCTATTGCGTGTTGCTGGTCTTGCGCCGTGCGCGGGCTGCCAATGCCGGGCGTTGGGATGAATTTGCCCGGCTTGATCATTTGCAACATCGTTTTGGTGCCGTGGTTTTGCTTGGCATATTGGCCGCTTTGGGGCTGGGTGGGTATTTGTATGGGTATTAGATGAATGCCGCCACCGACACCCCAAAGCGCTCGGCCAAAGCACGGGCTTGCTTGGCGTTGATTTCACGTTCACCATTTAAAATGGCACTGACCACCGATTGACCACCCAGTTCAGCCGCCAGATCAACTTGCTTGTATTGGTGTTGATCCATCAAAAAACGCAAGACCTGATGGGGTGCCGCGTCGGGGATAACGTGCTGTTTGGCCTCATAATTTTCCATCAGTTGCCCTACCCAATCGAGCAACCCGGCGAGTTCATGGTTTTCATCGTCGCCCACCATGTCGAGTAACTGTTGCATGAAGCCCAGCATGCGATCATATTCAGTTTCGTTTTGGATGGCATCCATTTTGACTGGCAGAGATTGCTGAAACGCTTGCCAGGCGGGCGCGAATTCGGTTGGGTCAAATGTGCTGCTGCTCATGGCTTTCTGCTCCTGTATGCTTGGTTCCAACGATCATATTCACTATGTGTCATGACCTCACGAATATACAATTTGTTCCGGTTAAAATGCACCGCAGCGATAATTCGAAAGTTGTTGCCAGCAATATCAAACACCACAAAGGGCGCAACGTAATCGGCAGTGTTGAAGGATTCACGTAGCTCAAGAAAGCTATTGAAATCGGATTTGCTGACCAATTTATACCATGATTCCAATGGCGCTCTGGCTCCAGGGTGCTTTAACCAGAATTTTTCCAATATTTTCTTTGCGATGATGTGCATGGTGTGAATTATAGCAAATTGCGATAAAATGGCAAGGGATTTTAGCGGTAATCATAGCCTGTTTTTGAGTTGATGTGTACTGGAACTGCAAATGGCAATGGCGGCACTTGCTTTGGCGATTCCGGCGGGCCGAACTTTATCGGCAGTGGCGTTAATGAAAGCGATGTGCTGGCAGGCACCACCATTACCGGGGATATGCAGTGCGTGCAAAGCAATGTGATCTATCGGCTGGATACGCCATCGGCACGGGACTTTTTACAGGCATTTGTTACGCTACCTTGATACCATATTTATCGACCATATTTTTCTTTTAACTGCGCAAGCGTCGGGGCAATGGTTTTTGGGCCGGGCGGTGCGGGGTTGGTTTTAAAGCCTTCCAGCCGCAAGCTGGCCCGATAGTTTTCTTCGCGCAGTTTGATGAAGAGCTGACGTTTTTGTTCGTTGCTTAACATGATATTGGCCTTCGTCCGCCGCTGGTATGAATGAACCCCATACAATAATATTCTAAAACAGCACAAGATATCAAGTAAGCTTGATCCCGCCTTGCTATTCTCCATCCCATGCTGTCGCAACGACTGCAATTGAAGCAATACAAAAAAACACCATCGAGACGGAGATAAACATGAAACACTGGTATTTGAAGCCCTTATTGGGAGCCATGCTGTCGGCTGGCGTTTGTGGCGCAACCCTGGCCGCGAGTGCAACCGTATATTATTACAAGCCCTATAAAAACTGGACCACGGTGGCTATGCATCACAATGCCAGCGGCACCTGGACCACCGCGCCGGGCGATGTGATGGGCGCAGCCTGTGCTAATTGGGTGGTGAAAAGCGTGAATTTTACCACTACCAATTTCTCCGCCGTCTTTACCGACGGCCTGAACCATTGGGACAATTTGAACAACGTCGCAGGTAGCAATTATGTGATCGCAGGCGGTACGCATCAGGTGAAAAACGGCCAATTGCTGGCCAATACCGGCAGCCCCTGCGCGCCGGACACCATCGCACCCACCGTCCCTGGCAATTTTGCCAGCGCCAATCTGACTTCGACTTCGGTTGATTTAAGCTGGACTGCTTCCACCGACGCGGTTGGCGTCACCGGTTATGAAATCTACCGCAATGGCGTATTGGTCGGCAGCACCAATGGCAGCATCCTTAAATTTACCAACAGCGGCCTCACCGCCAACACCCGCTACGTGTACACCGTTTTGGCGCGCGATGCGGCAGGCAATAAATCGGCACTCTCGACTCAACTGGTGGTAACCACACCCACCGTGGGCACCAACACCGCCATTGTCTACTATTACACCAAAACCCGCGCTTGGCCCACCGTCAATATTCACTACATGCCCACGGGCGGCGTATGGACTGCCGTACCGGGCGTACCGATGAATGAAACCGCCTGCACCGATTGGGTCAAGCGAACCATCAGCCTGGCCTCGGCCACGGGCCTCACTGCCGCCTTCAATAATAATGCCAACGTGTGGGACAATAACGCCACCAAAAACTATGTGCTGGGCACTGGCACTTCTACCGTCAAAGATGGCGTCGTGGTCGCCAAGGCCGCATCACCTTGCGTGCCGGACACCACCGCGCCCACCGTGCCCGGCACCTTGAGTGGCAGCGTGAGCGGCACCACCGTTAGCCTGAGCTGGGGCGTATCCACCGACGCCAGCAATGCCGTCAGCTACACCATCACCCGCACTGGCGGCGCTGGCACGCTCACCTTTAACGCCACCACCAACAGCTTTACCGATACCACGGCCGCTGCCAAAACGACGTATCAATATTCCGTCATCGCCAAAGACCCGAGCAATAATAAATCGGCCAGCGGCAATATTGTGCCCATTACCACGGGCGATATCGTGGTCGCCAGCAATAATTTCAGTTGGGATAATGCCACCGTCTACTTCTTGCTGAACGATCGATTTGTCAATGGCGACACGACCAACGACCGCAGTTATAAGCGCGAATCGGATGTCAACGGCGTATCGTTTGGCAACGACCTGAAACAAATGCCCAGCGCCTTCCACGGCGGCGATTTGAAAGGCATCACCAGCAAAATCAACAGCAATTATTTTAAAGATTTGGGCATCAACGCCATCTGGATCACCGCGCCATACGAGCAAATTCATGGCTTCGTAGCGGGGGATGGCAACCGCAAGCACTATGGCTACCATGGCTACTACACGCTGGACTGGAGCAATATGGACGCCAACATGGG
>CAMBDR010000270.1 GCA_945864765.1 Janthinobacterium lividum
CCAGCCACACCTGGGCGTTGTAGGAACTGGTGGCGGCTGGCAGGCGAAAGCGCAAGCCTTCAATTTTCGGGCCGTCGCCAATGCCAGCATTATTGCCGTTATTGCCATTGCGGGCATCCAGCACCAGATGGGTGATTTTGTTGTTGGCACCGGAGGTGCCGCTTTTGGTCTTGACCGAAATGACCGAACCATTGGCATCGGTTTTGACATCCATTTCCACATTGCCGCCGCTGCCGACGTTGTTGCTGCCGCTGTTGGCAGCGCCGTTGCCAGCCCCGCCACGCAAGGGGAAGATTTTAACCGGGAAGCTGGCACGCGTGACCAGGCTGGTGCTGCCCGCTGGCAGTAGTGCAATCGGTACTTTTTGCCCCTTGGCGTCGAAGATGCGTACATCATTGAGTTGCAACGATTGCGCATGCAGGTACAGCGTTTGCGGTAGCGGTAGCGCCAGCACGCCTTGTTTGGCTGCCGTGGTCAGCGGCATCTGGTAACGGTAATCTTGCAGCGTATCGCTCTCATTGGCCGCAGAATTGGCGGCGGGATTGGCGGCCAGGCCGGGGCCGGATAGCGCCAAGCCAGACAGTGCCAGACCAGACAACGCCAGGGCGGCTAACAGCCGCTCAGAAAGCCGACTTGGCGCTGCAGATGTCGAATTTTTCATGGTGGATCAGCCTCTTGGTCAGTTGGGGGGCAGGTCTTGCTGGTTTGGATCATCCGGCCCGGCGGCCACTTTAGGGTAGGGCGCGAGGTAGCCTATGGCCACCATCAACAGGCCAACCCCGACAAAGGCCACAATCCGGGTTGCGCCGCCGCCATCGGTTTGGTCGATCAAAAACAGTTTGACCACCACCACGGCCAGCAAAATCGCCCCCAAGCGCCATTGATTGGGTTTGATTTTTGTGGTGGCGCGGCGCATCAGAATCAAGGCGGTGATACTCCACACCAGCGAGAGCATGGTTTGTACCACGGTCGAGTCAAACATCGGGTCGAAGCGGTAGTCAATGTCCAGCACATGCGAGGCGGTGCGCAGCAAGATCAGGTTAAACCAGCCATACAGCGCCAGCCCGACCATAAACGGCAGCTTGGCCCAGTACGGATCGGCCAGTTTAAAGCCTTGCAAACGCCAGCAATGCACCAACAGCAGGGCGGCAAACGCGGTGCTAAGGTCGAGCGGGTTGAGTAGCGGCAAATACGGCAGCGGGGCCATGCCGCCGCTTTGGCTGAAGTTCCAAACCACCACCACCAGCGTCAACAGTGCGCTCATGAAGGGGATGATTCTGGCTTTGTACCACGCGCCAAGCGGCTGTAGCAGTGGGCTGTCGCGCCCGGCCAGACGTATCAGCGCGCCTGTGGCGAGCATCATCAACCAAACCGCAATGGTGTGTGCCCAGTTGCCAAAATCAAACCAGCCTGCTTCTTTCAATAAGGCCGGGTTGGCCGCTAGCGCCGGGTCCAGCGCAAACCAGCGTCCAAACCAGTAACTGCATAGCGGCCACACCATCAGCCAAGGGCCGACCGTGCGCACCGTGTGCAACATGGTGATGCCGGGCAGCGCCCAGTTTGCGCGCGCCCAACTGCGCACCAGCGATTGCGAGGTAAGCCACAAGGCGGCAAAGCTGATCCACACTTCGATGCGCGGCATTTGGTGTTCAAACTGCATGTCGGCCAATAGATACAGGGTAACGCCGCCCAGCGCCAACCAGGTCGGCAGGCTGGCCCAGCGTAGCGCAGGCCATGGCAGGCGTTGCGCCAGCTTGCACCAGAAGAGGCTGGTGAGCGCCAGCCACAGCCCATAATTGGCCCAGATGATTTCATCGCTGACAGGGTCCTGGATCAATAGCGCATAGTGCAGACTGAGCCAGTAGCAAAACGGGCCGAGTATCAGGCCAAACCACCAAAAGCCCGACCATAACAATAGCGCGCCAGAGAGTTTGGCCTGCTCCGCCCAATTGCGCTGAAACAGCCAGGCCGTGAGTGCCGCTGCCGCGCCAATCATGAACGCGCCCAAAAATGGGCCGTGTAGTAAATTCAGGTCGCTACCGTAGCGCTCTTGCGCGCCCACCAGGCCCAGCAGTACCAGCCCCGCCAAACATTGCAGTAGCACGCCAAGTGTGTTGGCGATGGGCCACACCAGTTTGTGCGCAATCCACATTAACAAAGCGACCGTGAACAAGCCACTCATCGTCACCAGATGCATGCGCAGGCTACCGTCGGTGCGCAGGAACACTTCAACCCAGGCACCGGCCACAAACCAGACCGTGGCAATCACCAGCAACACGGCGGCAAACGGGCTAAAGCGCGGCTTGTCGTCGCTTTGCGCATGGCTGCGGAAACGGGTCGCCATCAAAAAGGCGGTGGCAGCCAGTAGCAAAAATCCCAGCCAAATATTCGATTGTTTGGCCGCCTGCTGGTTCATATTGCCCAGCGTACCCATAAACGAGAACCAGGCACCCGCTTGCACCAGCAAACCGAATAGCCAGACCATGTTTTGGCGCTGGCGCAGGCCAATCCAGACGATGCCCGCGCCTTCCAGCGCCCAGGCGGCGGAAGTCCAGCGCCCATCCAGCGCGAAGGGGATGGTCAGCGTGCCAAAGATCAGGCCCATGGCCAAAAACGCTTCGGACAACATTTTCAGGCTGCTGCCGCGTTTGCGCCACAGGGTGAGCGTTAAAGTGGTGTAAAACAGGCCCAGTGCCAGAGCCGAAAAAGCGATGCCAAACGGCATGGCTTTGACCAGATTGTATTGCAGACCAAACCCGATCAAGGGTGTGCCAAACACCAGGGTGGCATCGACATACACCGAATCTTGGCTGGCCTGACGTACACCGTAAACAATAGCAATGGCCACATAAAACAGGAAGAATAAAATCAAAAACGCTTGCGCCGAAGCGTAGTTTTCGGGCGCGTATTTCAGCACGCCCCAGGCTATGCCGATCACAAAGGTGAAGATAAAACTGATTAAATTGAGCGAGCGCCACGAGCGGTACAAAGCAATACTGAGTACGCCCGCATTGAGCAAGGCGTAGTAGCTGAACAGGCTGATATGGCTACCTTGCCCGGTTGAAGTCATGATCGGTGCCGCAAAGCCGCCGACAATGCCAAAAATGGCTAGCCACAAGGCATTTTGCAGTACTGCCAACAGGCAGGTGAAGGCGGTTAAGGCAAACAGCAGGGCAAAGGCGAGGCCCGATGGAATCAGGTTGTACATGCGGAAGGCGGCAAAGGTGACCAGCATCAAAATCGCCAAGGCACCGCCTTGCACGGGTAGCGCAATGCCGGGGCGCAGAATGCGGATACGCCAACCCCACAGCAAGAGCGCGATGTCGGCCAGCACAATGGCGGCCAGACGTAGTTCGATGGGAATGGTGACCCGTTCGGCTGCGTATTTGATCAGGAAGCTCACGCCAATAAATAAAATCAGCAAGCCCAGCTTGGCGACCAGATTGCCGCCAAACAGCCAGTTTTTGGCGGTGCTGACCCATGCTGGCGGCGGTGTGGGTTCGCGCCGGGGTATCGGCGGACGTGGCCGGGGGCGTGCAGGTGCGGGCGCAGGCGTAGGTGCGGGCGCAGGCGCAGGTTTGGGCGCAGGCGCAGGTGCAGGCGCAGGTGCAGGCGCAGGCGCAGGTGCAGGTGCAGGCGTGGTTATAGGTAAAGGCGCTGGTTCGGAGACAGGCACAGGTGGTGGTTCGCTTGCTTGCGTGGCTGCCAAGTCGGCTGCTTTCGGCTGCTCAGGCGCTGGTTTCGGCGCTTCGGGCGTCAAAATCGCTCTGCTGGTTTGAATGGGTTCGGCGCTGGCGGCGGCCGTGCTGGCGCTCGCCCTGGCAGCTGCGGCTGAGGTCTTATCAAACGCGGTTTGTAGCCGATTTAGTTCCTGATTGAGCCGAACCAGTTCGTGGTGTTGATAGCCGAGCTGTTTTTCCAGTTCTTTGGCCCGACTCTTCGCGCTAATGGCAATAAACAGTGGAATCAGGGGCCACAGGAAGAATAACAGCGCAATGACAACTAACAGTCCTTCCATGGTACCCCTCTTTTTTAGTGGTGCTGCTTAAAACCTGAACTGCTTGAACTGCCTGTCATGCTTAGTGCCCGCCCGCGCCCAGTTTCAACAACATCGCCCCAACCGGGTCCACGTGAAACCAGGCACATATGCCAAGAAAAACACCGACCGCCGCCACACCATAACAAGCATATTCCAAGCCTTTTTTGCGCGTCAGCAAAACAATCGCCGCCAATGAAATAGCAACTTGTTCGAATGTTGTGGCCAAGGCCCATTGATGATGCTGGTGTAAGGCTGCATCGGATTTTTTATCCCAGTCCGTCGATTCGGCTTCCAGTTTTTCGGCGTCTTTTTTAATTTTCTCTTTATCAACCTTGTAGCGTGCCACTTCGCCTTTGTAGCGCTCGACATCCACCCCGGGAATGACAACTGCCAGTTCCGCCAAATTTGGTTTGTTGGATTTGGCCTGGTAATAATTCCATTGATTGGAGGCTTCGGTTTTTTTGATGGCGGCATTGTTTTTGAATAATGACGCATCGTTTTGCGTGGCACCGCCCTGATAGCTAAACCACGCGCCGATGACGGCTAAAATGGCCGTGGTGACGGCGATTTTGCCAGAAAAGCTATCGGTGCCGTGTGATGCATGTTCCACCGCATGATCATGCGGGCCATGTACGTGAAATCCGTGTCCAGACATAAGATCCTCTTCAAAAGTTAGGGGGAGTGTAGTAATTTATTCGACCCGGCGTTGATATTCCACAAAAGTATAATCAAACGCTGCCTTGGGTTGCGGCTGGCGCGCAGTTTCTTGCCAAATCTGTGGGTCAATCGCCGGAAAAAACGCGTCGCAATCAAATTCTTGTGCGATTTCGGTAATCAAGAGACGTTGCGTGAAGGGCAGGGCGGCCTGATAAATTTGCGCCCCGCCAATCACAAATACGGGGTTGTGCTGGTCGTGCGGGTCAATCAATGCCAATGCCGCTTCAATTGAAGACACCGTTTCGACCCCGGCAGCTTGCCATTGTGGGTTGCGGCTGATGACGATATTGCGCCGATTTGGTAAAGGCCGCCCAATCGACTCATAGGTTTTGCGCCCCATGATGATGGGGTGGCCGCTGGTTTGACGCTTAAACCAGGCCAAGTCTTGCGGCAAATGCCACGGCAGGCGATTTTGAATACCGATGCCGCGTGCAGCGTCCATCGCAACGATAATGGTTAAGGGCATGGTTCCTGTCAATCAAAGTCTTGATGGGATCGGATTGTAGCGCATTTTAGCAGGGCAGATGGCCGATTTCATGCACACCCGCCCGACCATGCCATCTATTTTTACACCCCGGCTTTGATCACCTCCGCAATGGTGCCAAACAATTGATCGATATGGGTTTTTTCGATGATCAGCGGTGGCGACAAGGCAATAATATCGCCCGTGGTGCGAATTAACACGCCTTTTTCTTCAAAGCATTTTAAAAACACATTGAAGGCGCGCGCGGTCGGTTTGCCGGGAATGCTGTCCAGCTCTATCCCGCACACCAGGCCACAATTGCGAATATCTTTAACAAATGGCAAGCCACGCAAGCTATGCGCCGCATCTTCAAAATAGCTTGCCATGGCGGCGGCGCGTTCAAACAATTTTTCTTCGCGATACACTTCCAGGGTGGCAATGGTGGCGGCACTGGCCAGCGGGTGGCCGCTATAGGTGTAGCCGTGGAAAAATTCGATGGTGTTTTCCGGCGCCGCTTGCATAAACGCATCATGAATGCTTTGCTTGACCATCACCGCGCCCATCGGCACGGCCGCATTGCTTAAACCTTTGGCGCAGGTAATCATGTCCGGAATCACGCCAAAATGGTCGGCTGCAAACGCACTGCCCAAACGGCCAAAACCGGTGATGACTTCATCAAAAATCAGCAAAATGCCGTATTTGTCGCAAATTTCGCGTATCCGCTGCAAATAACCTTGGGGCGGCATAATCACCCCAGCTGAACCGGCGATGGGTTCGATGATGACGGCGGCCACCGTGGAAGGGTCGTGCAGGGCTAGCAGGCGCTGTTCCAACTCATCCGCCAATTCCACCCCGTGCTCGGGGATGCCGCGTGAAAACGCATTTTTGTTAATGTTTAAGGTGTGGCGCAAATGGTCTACCGCTGGCAAGCCCGGCCCATAATGTTTGCGGTTGCCGGCAATGCCACCGACTGAAATGCCGCCAAAACCCACGCCGTGGTAGCCGCGCTCGCGCCCAATTAAACGGTGGCGCATACTATCACCACGAATCCGGTGATAAGCCAACGCAATTTTCAAGGCGCTATCGACCGCTTCCGAGCCGCTATTACAAAAAAAGATGCGATTCAAGTCACCCGGCGCAATCGCTGCCAGGGCACTGGCAGCTTCAAAGGCTTTGGGGTGGGCCATTTGAAAT
>CAMBDR010000271.1 GCA_945864765.1 Janthinobacterium lividum
GGCAAATTATCCATGGTAGAAATGTTAAATTCGCGCTCCAGGGTGTTTTTGACGCGCTCTTCCTTATACACGCCAGCACTGGTCAGCTTGCCGTTGATACGCACCAGGCGGCCACGAATCATCGGAAACAGCAGCGAGGTATCAACACCGGCCTGGCGCAATTTGTCAGCCACCGCCTCTTTTTGATCCGGTTGAATATTAATCACGAAACGGTTGGGCGCATCCGGCGGCGTGGTATTGCGCCAGGCCTCCACCAATTGCCCGCGCACCACGGTGAGCAATAGCAACGCCATCAAACCCAAACCGAGGGCCACGATTTGCACTACCGTGGCACTGGGGCGGCGCTGTAATGATGTCAGCGCAAAGCGCCAGGCCGGATAGCTAAGGCCAAAACGCAATGCACGCAAAGCGCGTAAGCTTAACCATGCCAACGCGGCAAACCCGGCCAAACCGATCAGGAAACCTGCCCCCACCATCAAGCCCAACTTGACTTCGCCAGCTTGCCACAACAACAAACCCAAAAACCCGGCCCCGCCAAATACATAACTCAGTACCGTTAAGGCTTGCGGCACATCGTTTTCACGTCGGATCACGCGCATCAGCGTCACGTTGCGCAACTGCAAGAGCGGCGGCAGGGCAAAACCAAACAATAACACCATGCCAGTGGCCAATGCTTTGGCAGCGGGCATGAGCGTGGGCGGCGGCAATTGGGTGGCAACCAACTTGCCCAGCCATTCAAGCAAAATGAAATGCGCGCCATAGCCGAGGAAAGCCCCCAAACCCGACCCCAGCACACCCAAAAACACAAATTCCAGCATGAACATGAGCGTGGTCTGATTTTGCGTCATGCCCAAAAAGCGCAACATCACACAGGCATTTAAATGGCGCAACATATACCGCCGCGCTGCCAGCGCGATGGCAACCGCCGCCAGCAAACTGGATAACAAACTCACCAAAGCCAAAAAGCGCTCAGCCCGATCCAGCGTGGCGCGCATTTCCGGGCGTGCCGAATCGAGCGCTTCCAACCAGACACCGCGCGTATCTTTGATGGCAATCTGGTTTTTGATAAAGCTTTGAAATTGAGTCAAGGCCACACTGCTACTGGTATTACTCGCCTTTTGGTCCGCCGCCAACAGCCGATAGGTGATGCGCGCGCCCGGTTGCACCAATTGGGTACGCGGCAATTCGGACAAAGCCATCATCACCCGTGGCGCAAAGTTCATGAACAAAGCGCCCCGGTCTGGCTCGCTGGCAATAATTTGGGTAATGGTGAAGCGTTGTTCGCCAAGTTGAATGGCCTGCCCCAAGGTTACATTTAAAGCGCTCAATAGATTGGCATCAACCCAAACGGTGCCAGGTGCTGGCGTAGCGCGGGTGGGCAAACCCTCATTGCCGACCTGTTGACTCAAGCGCAGGCTGCCGCGCAAAGGATAGGCCGAGCTCACGGCTTTGAGCGTGACCAGCTTACTGGCCCCGCTGGGGCTTTGTGCCATGCTTTGAAATACCACGGTATCGGCCAGGGTTAGCCCTGCGGCCTGAGCTTGTTTGCGCCAGACATCCGGCAGGGGGCGATCCGAGCCGACCAACAGATCAGCAGCCAGCAACTGGTGTGCGTCACGTTGCAAGCCAATGCGAATCCGTTCGGCAAAAAAACCCACCGAAGACAGCGCCGAAACGGCAATCAGCAAAGCGAGCAATAAAAACCCGACCTCACCAGAGCGCCAATCGCGCCATAACATCCGTAACGCCAGTTTTAGCATGGCTGGTTCACTTTCACATTGTTTTCAACCCGGTTTTCAACTTAGCTCCCATCCAAACTCATTTGTGACTGGCGTCCGACAATTTGTCGGGTGCCGCCCAATAAGCGCGGGGCCACTTCTGCGCGTAATTGATCAGCTGGATAAGGCTGCAGCAAGGCTTGTGCCTGTTCAATGGTGGCATTCAACCACGCAATCTGCTGCGCGGGCGGCACAATCACCAGCATGCGCTTTTCATCTTCCGGCTTATGAAAACGCTGCATCAAAGGATGTTGATCGGCATTAATCGTGAGCATGGAAAACGACAGCAACTCACCCGCACCATCAAGCTTGGCGGGCCGCCACTCCCAAATCCCGGCCACCGCCAGTGCCTGCCCATCCTGCGGCGATATTTTCCAGCGCTCGGCACGGCCGGATTCATAATTCGGCTCAAAAAAGGCTTCCAGCGGAATCAGACAAAATTGCTGTTTCCGCCAGGCATTGCGAAACGATGGTTTTTCCGCCACGGTTTCACTACGCGCATTATAGGTTTGGCGTGCCAGCTTGAGATCGGCCCAATGTGGCACCAAACCAAAGCAGGCGGCGGCGCATTCCAAACGACCATCGCGCTGACGCAAAATCGGGGCCATATGGCCGGGATAAGTTTCGGGCTTATAGGCAAAATCAATTTGCTCAATACCAAAATATTTAGCCAAAGAATCAATCCGGGCGGGTTCATAATTTGAGCACATGGCGTTTCTCCAACATTCGTCTCTTATCGGTCAGGGCCACATCGATCCCGACTATTCTGGTACAGCGGCAAAAAAAGCATCAACCTGGGCAATATATTCCGTTTTTTTGGCGACATCCAAAAAAGCCGCCTGAAAACTGTTGCGCGCCAATTGCCGGGCGTGGTGTCGGGTCAAGGGCAAGGCCTCAAAGGTGGCGAGAAAATTGTCATTCATATAGCCGCCAAAATAGGCCGGATCATCGGAATTGACGGTTGCCACCAGGCCCGCTTCGAGTAATTGCAGCAAATTATGTTGCTGCATGCGTTCAAACACACAAAGCTTGATATTCGAGAGTGGGCAAACGGTCAGCGGTATTTTCTCGCGCGCCAGGCGTTCAGTCAGCGCCGCATCTTCCAGGCAACGCACACCGTGATCAATGCGCTCAACTTGCAACAAATCCAACGCGGTTTGAATATAGGCTGGCGGCCCCTCTTCTCCGGCATGCGCCACCAAATGCAAACCGAGCTCGCGGCAACGGGCAAATACGCGGGCAAATTTTTCCGGCGGATGGCCGCGCTCGGAAGAATCCAGCCCAACGCCTATGAATTTATCGCGAAATGGCAAGGCTTGCTCCAGCGTATCGAGCGCATCCTGTTCTGGCAAGTGGCGTAAAAAACACAGTATAAGACTGGCACTGATGCCTTCAGGGGCTTGCTGACAGGCACGATAGATGCCGTTAATGACGGTAGCCATGGGCACGCCACGCGCGGTATGGGTTTGCGGATCAAAAAAGATTTCCGTATGGCGCACATTATCCTGGCGCGCGCGCACCAGATAAGCCATGGTCATATCATAGAAATCTTGCTCCTGAAGTAAAACACTGGCCCCGGCGTAGTAAATATCCAAAAACGATTGCAAATCCGAAAAGGCATACGCGGCGCGCAATTGCTCAACCGAGGCATACGCCAGTTCAACTTGATTGCGCTTGGCCAGCGCGAAGATCAATTCCGGCTCCAGCGAGCCTTCAATATGAATGTGCAACTCAGCTTTTGGCATCTGTTGCACCAGGTTACGTAGGGTGGCATCCATAAACAATTCACATAAAAAGTAAAGTAGCTTATTGTGTCACACAGGCCACGAAAAATTCATGGTTTGCCGCGAAATTTCGCTGCCCGGCCAAAATCTTCATGGAATTTTTCTTGCGTTGCAGAATATGACACGCAACAATGGCCTGAACACAAAAAAAAGTCGTCACGCAAGCGTAAGATCGTTTGACTTCGCTAAATAATAGTGGATAATCAAATCATCACCCGCGCGCAAACTTGGCAGGCCGTGGTAAAGCGTCAGGCGGGTATATGTTGCCAACGAGTAGCTCACCATCAAAGGACATTTTCATGACCATTTTTGACAACTACGCAGCACGCTATGAACGGACCCGTGAAGAAGAGCTTTCGATGTCGGAATATCTCGATCTTTGCAAACGAGACCGTTTAACCTACGCTTCCGCATCCGAGCGCATGCTGGCCGCCATTGGCGCACCAGAATTACTCGACACCCGCACCGACGCGCGCCTGTCGCGTATTTTTTCCAACAAAATCATCAAGGTCTATCCGGCTTTTCGCGAATTTTATGGCGCGGAAGATGCGATAGAACAAGTCGTGTCGTATTTTCGCCATGCAGCACAAGGCCTCGAAGAGCGCAAGCAAATATTATATTTGCTGGGGCCAGTGGGCGGCGGCAAGTCTTCCCTGGCGGAAAAACTTAAAGCCTTAATGGAACATGTGCCCTTTTATTGCCTCAAAGGCTCGCCCGTCAATGAATCGCCCTTGGGGCTGTTTAACGAAGAAGAAGACGGCACCTTGCTTGAAGAGGATTTTGGCATTCCGCGCCGCTATCTGCGCAATATTCCCAGTCCGTGGGCGGTCAAGCGTTTGCATGAATTCAATGGTGACATCAATCAATTTCGCGTGGTACGGCGTTACCCTTCCATTTTGAAACAAGTCGCCATTTCCAAAACCGAGCCGGGTGATGAAAACAATCAGGATATTTCATCCTTGGTGGGTAAAGTCGATATCCGCAAGCTCGAAGAATACGCGCAGGACGACCCGGATGCCTATAGCTATTCCGGCGGTTTGTGTCTGGCCAACCAGGGCTTGATGGAATTTGTGGAAATGTTTAAAGCCCCGATTAAAGTATTGCACCCCTTGCTCACCGCCACCCAGGAAGGCAATTACAAGGGCACCGAAGGCTTTGGCGCGATTCCGTTTGACGGCATTATTTTGGCCCACTCGAATGAATCGGAATGGAAAACCTTTAAAAACAACCGCAACAACGAAGCATTTTTGGATCGGATTTACATCGTCAAAGTGCCGTATTGCCTGCGCGTCTCGGACGAAATGCGTATCTATGAAAAACTGCTGCGCAACTCGTCACTGGCACAAGCACCTTGCGCCCCCGGCACCCTGAAAATGATGGCGCAATTTGCCATTTTGTCGCGCTTGAAAGAACCCGAAAATTCCAGTTTATACAGCAAAATGCTGGTCTACGATGGTGAAAATCTCAAAGACACCGACCCCAAAGCCAAATCCATCCACGAATATATGGATTATGCCGGGGTGGACGAAGGGATGAACGGCCTTTCCACCCGCTTTGCCTTCAAAATCTTATCCAAGGTGTTTAATTTTGACTCCACCGAAGTGGCTGCCAATCCGGTGCATTTATTATATGTGCTGGAACAACAGGTCGAGCGCGAACAATTTCCGGCGGAAACCGAGCAAAAATACCTGTCCTCGATCAAAGAGCATTTGGCCCAGCGTTATGTGGAATTCATCGGTAAAGAAATCCAGACCGCTTACCTGGAAAGCTATTCCGAATACGGGCAAAATATTTTTGATCGTTACGTCACCTTCGCCGATTTCTGGATTCAAGACCAGGAATACCGCGACCCGGACACGGGCGAGAGCTTTGACCGCGACTCGCTGAATAATGAACTGGAAAAAATTGAAAAGCCGGCGGGCATTTCGAACCCGAAAGATTTCCGCAATGAGATTGTCAATTTCTGCTTGCGGGCGCGGGCGCAAAACCATGGCAAGAATCCCGCTTGGACCAGTTATGAAAAATTCCGTACCGTGATCGAAAAGAAAATGTTTTCGAACACCGAAGAATTGCTGCCGGTCATTTCCTTCAATGCCAAAGCCAGTGCGGACGATGCCAATAAACATGCTGATTTCGTCAACCGGATGGTCAAGAAAGGTTATACATCGAAGCAGGTGCGCTTATTATGCGAATGGTATTTACGCGTCAGGAAATCCAATTGAGCTAACTGAGCCAACTGAACCAACTGACTGAGCTGAGTGCGCTGCAAGAATTGATATAGGGTTTTGCCTGGATTTTACTCTGGAGAATTGTCTTGTCCTATTTAATTGATCGTCGTCTGCAAGGCAAAAACAAATCTGCGGTGAATCGCGAGCGTTTTTTACGCCGCTATAAATCGCAGATTAAAGAGGCCGTGGCACGCGCCATCAAGGGGCGTTCGATCAAAGATATGGAAAATGGCGAGAAAATCTCCATTCCGTCCAAAGATGTGAACGAACCCAGTTTTGGTCATGCCCATGGCGGGACATGGGAAACCGTTAACCCCGGCAATAAAGAATATCTGCGCGGCGACCGCATCGCTCGCCCAAAAGGCGGTGCGGGCGGGTCTGGCAAAGGAAAAGCCAGCGATAGCGAAGAGATCAGCGAAGATGACTTCATTTTCGAGCTATCGCGCGAAGAATTCATGAATTACTTCTTTGAAGATCTCGAATTACCCAATCTGGTCAAAACCCAGCTTGCCGCCACCACCGACTTTAAACCCCAGCGCGCGGGCTACAATGTATCGGGCACGCCATCCAATATTCACGTTTTACGCTCCTTGCGCGGCGCGATGG
>CAMBDR010000272.1 GCA_945864765.1 Janthinobacterium lividum
CATCTGGTAGCGGTTGTTTTCGGAAGTCATCATCAACACCGGCAAATTGGCATAACGGGGATTGTTGCGGATTTTATCCAGCAAGGCCAAGCCGTTCATGAGGGGCATATTCCAATCGGTGATGACAACATCAATTTTTCTATTTTGAATGATATGCCAGGCTTCAGACCCATTCATGGCGCTGATGATATTTTTGATGCCGATTTGATGCAACATATTGACGAGTATGCGCCGCATGCCATCCATGTCATCAACCACCAAAAAAACGACGCCGTCATGCATTTATTGCTCCCAACGCTGCCATCGCTCAATCAATAAATTAATCAATCAATCACATACCCATCAGGCTCTTGCCGCACCGCCTTGTTCTTCTCATGTCTGAAAATCGACACCGCCCGGTATACAATGCGCCGCCCCCGATTCACGCCACCCAAAGGCCGATGTTCCGGCAAGGCATGCCAGGGGATGAAAGACAGATTATCGCCATATTCATTGCGGGTCGCGTTATCAAATTGCTGGGCCGGGATTTTGATGGTGGCCACCTTGCGAAAGGGCGATTCACTTTCCTTCCACAAGGCCCCCGCATCTTCAATCGGCATGTTATCGGCATCGGTTTGAAACTGCACACAAAAATCAAAGCTTGCACCACCCTGGTTCAATTGCCTGACCATGGCTTCGCGCAATAAATTATCGCCCGCATCCGGTGGAATTTTATCCACTTGCTCAAGCACCGGCATGGTGCAATATTTGACCGCGCGGCCAGCCCCAAACAGATACGGCGTGGTACTCCAATAGCGCAGTTGCAGCGGATTGGCCGCTTTCTTCATCGCGCTGGTGAGGTTGTAAGTGGCGCGCCAATGGGTAGCAAAAAACCAGAGCATGGTAAAAAAATTGCCCATCAGCGCTTTCACCAGTTGCAAAAATTCTTTAATGTCCGCCGTCACCAAAACCGGCGCACTGATCAATAAAAAATCGTGCGTGGTAGCGTGTTTGTCTTCATCCAGTATTTTTTCACCCGGCACCCCCATCAGCTTGATGGCCATACCGCGGATATCACCCTCGGTATCGGATTGGGCCTTTTCGTTTTGATTGGAAAAACGTATCCAGGCGGGCCAGGACTTGGCTTCTTTAAATAAACCCACTGCCAATTCCGGCGGTAAATTTGGTTCGACACAAAACTCGGCTTTCACCAAACCATGCATTTTGGGATGTGCATCGCGCCGCATGATGCCGCTTGGGTAGTTCTCGGCTATTTTAGCGATCAGGCGCTGCGCCAATTCTTCCGAATCGGCTTGTTCATTGGGTGGTGGATATTCTTCTGCAATTTTTTTTGGGCTGGCCATGGTCATTGATTTCAAAGAAGCTAGCGCTGTAACGACGCTTTAATGGTGGCTTGACGCCGCCTTTCCAACGCGTGTACCAGCAGGCTGCGGATTTCGTTTAGCAGGGTAAGTTCTTGTTCTTTTAGTAAAATCGTTGGTGCCTGTTTGCCCCAGTCGCCATAAATAAACGCCGTGGGGTGGCGGTTCAGCGTCAGGGGCAAAATCACAAAACTTTCCACCGGGGCCAGGGTGCTTTGAAACCAATGCGGTAATTTTTGCGCAAAATCGGGGTTTTTGGCATTTTCAATGAAAATGAGTTTATCGTTGGAGAGCGCGGTTTTAAATACATCCGGATGATAGATGTCGTCAAACACCAAACTGGGTAGCAAGGCTTGTACGCCCGCACCAAAACACATTTTGGCCGAATATTGCGCTTCTTTGTGCTGATGCAAAAACGCAATCGCACGGCGTAAATCCAGACCCTGGTAGATGGTTTCCAGTGCCATGGCTATCATCTGGCTGGGCGTGGCCGAACTGACGGCATCGCGCATGTCGGAAACGCCATCGGCTAAAATCTGTAACAGGGCAGGGCGTGGATCAATATTGGCGCTAACCGTGCTGCGTTTTTCTGTGCGCGCCCGTTTGGCTTGGTGTACCGCTGTCAAATCGGAACTGGAGGCCTGTTTGGCCCCTTCCACCGCACCCATCACCGCTTCCGAACTCACGCCCAACATGCCGGCATAACTGGCGGCCAATTCGGCGATTTGGGCCGTGCCCACTTCCTCGTCATCGCAGATGGCGTCGGCACAGGCGCTGGACATGGTGGACAGGGCCGATAACCATTTGCTCCCGCTTAACGGTTCGCTGCTTGGCGGGGTGTGTTGCATACTCTCCAGCAAGCCTTTGGGCAAACCCCAACGGCCTGCGGTGGCGCGGCCAATCTCTTCCAGGCTCAATCCCAAAACCTGGATGGCTGCCTCGTCTTCAGTTTGTGCATTCACTTCGCGCGCCTTGCATTCCAAAACCAAATTCCAGCGCTCGGGCAAGTAAAACACCACCATCATGCGGCCCAGTGTGTGTAACATCGAGCACACCACCGCCTCTTCGGCATCGCGATAATTGGCCGAAGTGGCCACCTGACGCGCCACATGGCCGGCCAGCACGGCTTTTTCCATTTCCAGGTAGGCATTGGCAGAATCGGGTGAGGCGGCGGATAATTCATCAATCAACTTTAAACCCAAGGCCAAATGGCCGATGGTTTCGGTGCCCAGCACAATCACCGCCTTCGATACCGTGCCGATGGATTGGCCAAAGGCGGCATACATCGCACTATTAGCCAGGCGCAATACTTTTTGGGTCAGGGCCGGGTCGGACAAGACGGTTTGAGTCATATTGAAGCCTTGGTCGTCTTCACCCCGCATCGCGCCCAAAATGGCGGTGATGGCGTGAGTAAAACCGGGCAAATCACCTTGTTGTTTGACGCGATCCCATAATAGGCCGAGCGTTTTTTCAGGGCTGATTGCTTCCAGACTACTCATTTGACCCCCGGACGAATAATCGATGTGAGAATTGCAGCATAGGTTTTTTCTTTCAATGCCTCCATGGCAACATGTGGTGGCATGGGTTTTCCGGTGAGGTAACCCTGGATATAACGGCAACCACGCTCCACCAAATATTCCATTTGATGTTCGGTTTCCACCCCTTCGGCCACCACCGATAGATCCAGATGTTTTGCCAAATCGAGCACGGCATTGCAAATGGCTGCATCTTTTTGTGAATCGGGTAAGTCTTTAATAAATGCGCGATCCACTTTTAATACCGAAATTGGAAAGCGCTTTAAATAAGCCAGCGACGAATAACCGGTGCCAAAATCGTCAATGGCAATGCGGGCATTGCGGGCCGTCATTTTGCTCAATACACTTTCGGCTTGAATCGGGTCAATCATGAGGGTGCCTTCGGTAATTTCTAACAATAACTGGTCGCCATTTAAGCCGGAAAATGCCAGCGCATCATCCAATACATCTAAAAATTGGTCATTGCGAAACTGGCGCGGGCTGACATTGACTGAAATATACAGCGGTCGCTTGCACACGTCTTCAAAACTTTTTAATTGCACACAGGCCGATTTTAAAGCCCATGCGCCCAATAAATTGATTAAACCATTGCTTTCGGCCAGTGGAATGAAATGCACTGGCGGCACCATGCCCAAACTGGGGTGCATCCAGCGCATCAGGGTTTCAAAACCCTGAATCTGGCGTGAACGGGCATCGACAATAGGTTGATAATATAATAAAAATTCACCTTCGCGCACGGCGTGGAACATGGCCGCTTCCAGCGTGATGTCGTGTTCTGGCGGGGCAATTTGTTGTGGGCTATAAACCACACAGCGCGCCTTGCCAGTCTCTTTGGCTCGGTACATGGCGGTGTCGGCATGGGCCAACAGTTTGATTTCATCATCGCCATGCTCCGGGTAAATCGCCACCCCCACCGAGGCACCCACGTAAATGGTTTGGCCATCGACTTCAAAAGGCGATTGCAAGGTGGCAATTAAACGGTTGCTGACGATTTTAATTTCCGCCTGCGTGACGGTGCCGGGCAAGATGGCAACAAATTCATCGCCGCCCACGCGTGCCAGGGTGTCGCTGTCACGCAAGGCTTTCACCAGGCGCGAAGTGGCCATGCGCAGCAGTGCATCACCGACCGGATGGCCTAATACGTCGTTGACTTTTTTGAACCCATCCAAGTCCAGCATGGCGACCGAAAAACCTTGCCCGGTGCGGCGCGAACGCGCAATGGTCATGCGCAAACGGTCGGATAAGAGTAAGCGGTTGGGTAATTCGGTGAGTGAATCATGGGTGGCCATATGGCGCAATTGTTCTTCTGTTACCCGATGCGCAGAAATATCGCGCCCAATGGCAATGAATTCGGTTGCGTGATGGCGGCTTTGATAGGTCGAGATTTGAATTTCAAGCCACAGCGGGGCGGAATCGGTTTTGATGCGCACTTCAGCCCGGCTGGGTTTTTGCTGCTGTTGCACTTGCTTGAAGGCGACTTCAAAGGCGGGCCGATCTGGTTCCAGCAACAGGCTAAAAAACGGGATGCCGTATAAATCATTGGTGGTGCCAATTAACTGGCGCGTGCGGCGGCTGCTGTACAAAATGTCGGCAGCGTGGTTAAAGCGTAGCACGACATCGCCCGCCGCTTCCAGCAGGCTTTCCAGTTCTAGATGGGCATCTGATGCAGGATTCATCGGGTAGACCTAAAATTTTGCGACATGAATTGGTATTGGCAAGTTTTACGCAAACAGTACTTCGTCGAATTGAATCTGATTCTGAAATGAAATGTATCACCAAAACCTGCTTCAGCGCAGGAAAATATCGCTTTATCGTGGCGTGTGTTGCAGATTTTGGTGTTGCAGTGCGCAAAAACTCGGGCTTGTTTCCTTTCGTTAATTTTATAAGCGGTCTTACTTGGCGTTTGATTATGCCAAGTCCGGCATCGCAAAACGTGGTCCATAACGGCTTTGCAAGGCCTGCGCGCGTTCGGTAAATGCGGCATGGCCGACGTGTTCAATAAATTGGCGCGCGCCGCCAGTCCAGGGCGGGAAGCCAAAGCCAAAAATCGAGCCGATATTGGCATCGCGTGCCGATTCCAGCACGCCTTCATTCAGGCAGCGCAGGGTTTCAATCGCTTGAATGTAGAGCAAGCGGTCGCATACATCCTGAAACGGCACCTCAGCCCGGCTTGCATCGGCCGCTTTGCCAAACAATTCAGCCAAACCGGGCCAGAGTTGTTTTTTGGCACCCGCCGGATAGTCATAAAACCCGGCCCCCGCCGCTTTACCCGCGCGTTGGCATTGGTTGAGCATGGTGTCGAGCACCCCGACGGACGAAGGGGCTTGGTACGCGATGCCCGCCGCCGCCAAATCATGCGTGGTTTGTTGGTGTACGGCCCAGGCCAGACTGAGGCTCACTTCATCCTGTACCGCCAATGGCCCGACCGGCATGCTCACCGCCAGCGCGGCGTTTTCAATCATGGCGGCGGGTACGCCTTCTTGCAACAGGGCCATGCCTTCATTGACGAAACAACCAAACACGCGGCTGGTGAAAAAGCCGCGCGCGTCGTTGACCACAATCGGGTATTTGCCCAACTGCAAAACATAGTCATAAGCGCGCGCCAGGCTTTGCGGTGAGGTTTGCTTGCCTTTGATGATTTCCACCAATTTCATTTTATCGACCGGGGAAAAAAAGTGTAAGCCGATAAAGCGCGCCGGGTCGGGGAAGGCCTCGGCCAGGCCACTGATGGGCAAGGTGGAGGTATTGCTGGTCATTAAACTATCGGGGCCAAGATGGGGCACCAGCGCTTGTGTGACTTCGGCTTTGAGGGCGCGTTTTTCAAATACCGCTTCAATCACCAGCTCGCACCCGGCAAAGTTGGCAAAATCGGCACTGGGTTGTATCAAATCCAGCGTGGCTTGCGCTTGTTCGGCACTGGTTTTGCCGCGTTGCTGGCGTTTTTGCAGCAGTTTGGCGCTATAGGCTTTGCCGTTTTCGGCTTTTTCCAGCGTGACATCGTGCAGCACGCAGTGGATGCCACGGCTGGCATTGGCCCAGGCAATGCCGGCACCCATCATGCCAGCTCCCACCACGCCCACTTGCTTGACTTTGGTTTTGGCAAATTCAGGCGGGCGACTTTTACCGCTTTGCATTTCTTGCATCTGAAAAAAGAAGGTGGTGATCATGTTTTTGGCGACTTTTCCGGTTGCCAATTCGGTGAAGTAACGGCTTTCGATCAGCAAGGCGGTATCGATCTCGACTTGTACGCCTTCCACCATGGTACTTAAAATGGCTTCCGGGGCCGGGTAATTGCCACGGGTTTTTTCGCGCAGCATGGCCGGGGCCACCATCGCCATTTGCATAATCTTGGGGTAGAACATATCGCCGCCGGGAAGGCGAAAGCCGGGTTTGTCCCAGGCTTGTTGCGGGGCCGGGTTGGCGGCAATAAAGGCGTGCGCCTTGGCTTGCATGTCGTCCATATCGCTTGCCATGGCGTGGATGA